>DASTVC010000417.1:0-2165 GCA_035759295.1 Longimicrobium sp.
TTCTTCGCCGCCGATCCGCTGTCCGCGCACGATGGGCGTGCACCCAGGCTGATGCTGGACGAGGACGTCCGGCAGATCCGCCAGAAGGTGCGCGCCGCCGAGCACCGCGACGACCTGGAGTTCGACCTGCGCCTGGCGGCACGGACGGACGACCTGCTGCAGGCCCTGAACGAGACGCGGCCCCAGGTGGTGCACTTCAGCGGGCACGGCCAGAGCGAAGGGCTGGTGCTGGTGAGCGCGGACGGGCGCCGGCCGCACGTGGTGCCCGCGCCGGCGCTCGAGCAGCTTTTCCAGGTCTTTCGCGGCGACATTCGCGTCGTGGTGCTGAACGCCTGCTTCTCGCTGCCGCAGGCCGAGGCGATCGCGGCGTCGGTGGGGTGCGCCATCGGCACCAGCGGCCCCATCTCGGACGAGGGCGCCATCACCTTCGCCGGCGCCTTCTACCGCGCCATCGCGTTCGGCCAATCGGTGCAGGCCGCGTACGACCAGGCGCGCACGGCGCTGGCCCTGGAGCACGTCGACGACCGGGAGTGCCCGCGGCTGGTGGTGCGGCCGGGTGTCGACGCCGCGCGGCTGGTGCTGGTCGCGCCGGGCGGCGAGGGCGTGGAAAGGCGGGGCAAGGGGCGGGTGCGGATGGCGATCGCCGGGCTCGCGCTCGTGGCTACGGTGGTGGCCGCGGTCCTGACCCTGGGCGATCGAGCCACCCCCTCGGCCGGAGCGCAGTCCGCGGACTCGGTGCAGGCCGCGGCGCCCACGGTCCAGGACACGTCGCCCTCCCCCATCTCCGCGCCCGCCCCGGCGGCCAGGGAGCGCGCGGTCCGGCGGCCCCAGGAAAACGACGGACAGCCGGTCGCGGTCACGCAGCCGGCCGGTGCGGGTGAGCAGCCCGTCCAGACCCCGGACGACGCGGCGAGCACAACCTTTCACAAGCTCCCGGACGAACCCGACACCTTTGCCCTCCGCCGCGACCGGCCGCGCGACCCAACGCTGCAGCCGGCGTTCCCTCGATAGCCGCGCTCACCCTGTGCGGTGCCAGACCCGCGACGATTGCAGCGGCTCTGCCGTCATCACGCCGGGGGCGCGGATCTTCAGGTAGGTGCCCAGCTGCGTGGAGGAATCAAGGGGCCGCCCGGACGCGGCAAGCCAGACCTCCAGCCTGTAGAACCCCGGTGCCAGCGTGAGAACGCGCGAGTCCAGTTCTGAGACCGTGTTGGTCAGGTTGACCCGCACTCCCCGCTCGAACACCGTTTCGTCGTTCACCCTTACCAGCGTGCGGAACTCGTACGCCCCGGTGCTTCTTTCCTTCGCCAGCTCCGACATGAACACGTGCGGGCCCCGCTCGGTGATCTCGAGCAGCGCCGACCACTTCAGGAGAAGTCCCTGGCCCCAGAGGCCGCGCAGGTCCGGATCGGAGTTGACCGTGTTGTAGCGGAAGAAATCGCCCCGCGCCACCATGGTGCCGAGCGACCGCTCGTTCGTCAGCTCGCGAATGTCCCTTCTCCTGTCGTTCAACCACACGTCCAGCAGCGCTCCGTGCGCAAGCTCGGCGGTGTCGACCGACGCGAGGGGGGCGATGAACAGCGCGTCCTCAGCCGGTCCGCGCGCGATGCCCGTGCCCGGGAGGGCGCCCGGTTCCACCCTGGGCCCCACTCGTTCCAGCACCGGCCGAGCGCCGGCATCCAGGCCCCATGCCGGCCCGTCGTGGGACAGATCGGCCCCGGCGGCGAACGAGCCGCATCCCGCGGCCGCCAGCAGGGAAGTGAAGACGGTGACGTGCAGGAGAGCTCGGCGCATTGTCATGGATTCGCGGGATCGATGAAGGTGGATGAACACGCTCGACCCGCACACTATATTCTGCGCCGGACGCGGAGCAAAGAATTCCCTGCACAACGGCGGTTGAAGCGCTGCGCCGAGGCTGAATTCCAGTCTGCTCCCTTCCTGCATTCTCCACTCTCAAGCCAGCGGATTCTGATACGGAATCCGGAAATAGAGCACCGATAAAGCGGACGGTGTCATTCTGAGAGAGGCGCGCGCTCCGTCCCTTCCAGTCGCACCCTTGCCCGTGCGCCGACCGAAGAATCTCTACGATGGGCGCACGGTCCTGTCGGCTACGCCGTCCTCGGCGCGAAGGCCCCCGCCCGTTCCCGATAAAGATTCTTCGGTCG
>DASTVC010000418.1:0-5289 GCA_035759295.1 Longimicrobium sp.
GGGGGGGGGGCATCGGGGTGGCCATGCTGTACCACGCGCTCTCCATCGCGGCGATGAGCGTGGTGGCCCCGGTGACGGCGGTGACCGCCATCGCCGTCCCCGTGGTCGTGGGGCTGGGGCTGGGCGAGCGGCCGGGCGCGCTGGCGATGGCGGGCGTGGGGCTGGCCGCGGCCGCCATCGCGCTGATCAGCCGCGAGCCGGCGCCGGACCGGCCGGTGCTGCTGGGCGTCCGCGGCCCCGGGGTGGCGCTGGCGCTGGGCGCGGGGCTGGCGATCGGCATCTTCTACGTGGCGCTGGAGCGAACCTCGGCGCAGGCGGGGCTGTGGCCGCTGGTGGCGGCGCGCGCGGCGTCCGTCGTGCTGCTGGCCAGCTGGGGCGCGGCGACGCGGCGCGCGCTGCGGCCCGAACGTGGCGCGTGGGCGATGATCGCCGCCGGCGGCGCGCTGGACATGCTGGCCAACGTCCTCTACCTCTTCGCCGTTCGCCAGGGGATGCTGAGCGTGGTGGCGCCGCTCTCCTCGCTGTACCCGGGCGCCACGGTGCTGCTGGCCTGGATCGTCCTTGGCGAGCGGCTGCACTGGTTCCAGTGGGTCGGCGTCGCCTGCGCCGCCGTTGCCGTGGCGCTGATCACGATGGGATGAGCGGCGCGCGATAGATGTGGTAGGGTTGCCGAGCGGGCAGAGGTTCGGCGACAGGCATCGAACTGGCGCCCGATGGGGCCCCCTCTCCCCCGGCCCCTCTCCCCCGCTGCGCGGGAGAAAGGGGAGAATTCGATCGCGCTTCGGACGCTTCGGTCTGCGTCGGCACCAACCGAAGCGCTCCGAACGTTGGGTTCGCGTCACCTCTCTCCCGCGCCGTTTGCGGGGGAGAGGCCGGGAGAGGGGGCCCACTCTCGGGCGCCAGTTCGATCCCGTTCGAAGCGGCGAGACCTCAGCCCCACCCTACCCTCCCCCGGCAGTTTCGGGGGAGGTGGGCCGGTGGTGCCGGCCCGGAGGAGGCCTGCGCGATGCCCGCCGAAGCGCCTCGAACACTGTCCTCCCCCGCCTCCCCCACTGCCGCCCGGCCGCCCGCTTCGTTATCTTCCAACCCACTGCCGCGCAGGAACTTGTACGCACCCCTCAGGCGTACGCGGTGCGGCAGCTCACAGACGATCGCGATCACATCGCCGCCGGGAAGGGTCCGGGCGGCGGTTTCTCTCGTTTTACGCAGTACCGCATGTCACTTCCTTTGTCGGACCGTCCCGCTCCCCAGCCCAAGGAACCCGCCGCGCCCAGCAGCGGCGTCTCCACTGGCAAGCCGCTCCCGGACCGCCAGCTCGACGGCATTCTCACCTCGCCCGCCGTACGCATCGGCATCGGCGCGCTGGTGGTGCTGATGCTGGCGGTGGGCGTGTGGGCGTGGGTCGCCGCGCGCGGACCGCACACGCCGCGCATCGCCTACAGCGAGCTGCTCTCCGCCCTCCGCGATGGCCGCGTGGAGTCGCTGGTGGTCCGCCCGGGCGACGTGGTGATCGGCGAGTGGGCCGGCGCCGCGGGTGCCGCGAACGGCGCGGAGCCCGACTTCATCGTCTCGTACCCGCTGCGGGAGATCGACGGGCTGGCCACGCGCGCGGAGGCCGCCGGCGTCACGCTGACGCTGGAGAACGCGCCCGGGCACACCACGCCGCGCGCCGTGCTGAGCCTGCTCATCCAGCTGGCGCTGCTCATCGGCGTGGGGTACGTCCTCATCCGCCACGTGCGCAACGGCAACGGCGAGACGGAGCTGGGGGGCACCGGCGCCAGCGACATCACCTTCGACGACGTGGCGGGGACGCAGGGCGCGGCCGAGGAGCTGCGCGAGATGGTGGACTTTCTGCGCGCGCCGGAGCGCTTCGCCGCGCTGGGCGCCCGCATCCCCAAGGGCGCGCTCCTCGTGGGTCCGCCGGGGACGGGAAAGACGCTGCTGGCGCGCGCCGTGGCGGGCGAGGCGGGGGTGCCATTCTTCTCCATCTCCGGCTCGGAAGTCACCGGCTTCCTGGTCGGCATGGGCGCGCACCGGCTCAAGACGCTGTTCAAGCGCGCGCGCAAGAAAGGCGGCGTGATCTTCATCGACGAGATCGACGCCCTGGGCGGCAAGCGCGGGCGCAATCGATCGCACAATGAGGACGACCGCACGCTCAACCAGCTGCTGGTGGAGATGGACGGCTTCGATCCGCTGGACGGCGTGGTCGTCATCGCCGCCACCAACCGCCCGGACGACCTGGACGAGGCGCTGCGCCGGCCCGGCCGCTTCGACCGCACGGTGAACGTGTCGCCGCCCACGTCGTCCGGCCGCGAGGAGATCCTGCGGCTGCACGTGGGGCGGCGCGGCATTCCGCTGCACGAGGAGGTGGACCTGGGGCGCCTGGCGCGGCTCACGCCCGGCAGCACCGGCGCGGAGCTGGCCAACCTGCTGAACGAGGCGGCCATCAACGCCGCCCGCACCGGCGAGCGCGCCGTGCGCTGGGAGCACCTGGACGCCGCGCGCGACCGCATGCTGCTGGGCAAGGAGCGCCCCGGCTTTCGCGCGCTGGACACGGAGCGCGCCACGGTGGCGTACCACGAGGCCGGTCACGCCCTCGTCGGCGTGCTCTGCGCGCCGGAGGACGGGCTGCACAAGGTCACCATCCAGCCCCGCGGGCAGGCGATGGGCGTCGCCTACTTCTCCCCCAGCGACGACCGCTACCTCTACCGGCGTAGCTACCTGGAGGCGCTGATCATGAAGGGGCTGGCCGGCCGCGCGGCCGAGGAGCTGGTCTTTGGCCCCGGCGCCATCACCAGCGGCGCGCAGAGCGACCTGCAGCAGGTGAACGGCATCGCGCGGCGCATGGTGTACCAGCTGGGGATGGGCCACGACACCGGGCTGCTCATCCACGACGGCGAGATGGGGAGCCTGAGCTCCGAGGCGCACGCGCGGATGGACCGCGAGGTTCAGGGGATCCTGGCCCGCCTGTACGCCCGCACCCGCGAGGTGATCGCCGAGAACCGCGAGGCGCTGGCGGCGCTGGCGGTGGCTCTCCTGGACCGCGAGACGGTGGAGGGCGACGAAGCGGTGGAGATCATGGACGAGGCGGGGATGACGCGCCCCGCCTGGCTGGACGAGGCGATGGTCGCCCCGCTGGTCCCGGGCGAGCCCGCGGTGGCCTGACGGCGGTTTCGGTGGATGACGAACGAGGCCCGGGCGATTCCGCATCGCCGGGCCTTTGTCGTATCCTCCGTCGAGGACACGGCATGCCCCCGAATCATACCATTTGGCTCAGATCGTTGTGCAACAAACAACGGAAAAGCATCACGCGGAGAACGCGGAGAAACTGACGAGGCGCGGAGACGCGTCGTTGCTCTCTCCGCGCCTCATCCGTTCCTCCGCTCCTCCGCGTGAAATCTTTTTCTTTGCTGCACGCCGAAATCCGGGAGATGGTATCAGAGACGGGGCTCGCCCGGCTTGAAGCGCACGGATCTGACGATGCTTACGAGCACGGGGGCGTCGGACGCGGCGGGCGAGGCGGCGATGAGCGCGAGGTGGTTGGGGGGGCGCACGTTGGCCCACGCCGCGGCGGCCACGTGGACCGGTCCGCTGCCCCTCCACCCCTCCGCATCCATCCCGCGGGCCACCTGCGCCGGGTGGCCTCCGATCTCCACCGTGCATTCCGCGGCATCCCTCAGGCGAGCCGGGTAATCGCCCAGCGACCCCGAGTACAGCCCCCAGTCAAAGTACACGAACCGCCCTCCCGGCCCCTCCCACCTGCCGACGTACGAATCGACCCCGTTCCCCGACCGCCGCTGGAACCCGGGCGGAACGGAGAACTGGAACGGCCCCGCATCCGCCACCTTCCACCCCGTGGTGTCCGCGCCGGGCGCGGTGCACGGGTCCACGCCGTGGAGGACGACGGGGCGGCCCTGCGTGCACGCGGCGGCCGACGCCACCGCCAGTCCCAGGAACGCTCGCCGGGACCATCTTTCGAAGTCGATCACGTTTCCTCGTCGCCCGGCTGAAAGCGGACCGATCGGATGATGCTCAGCAGGACCGGAACATCGGCAGCGTCCGCCGCGGTCGCGGAGAGCGTGAGATGCACGCCGGGGTGCACGTCGCGCCAGGCCGCGGCGACCACGTACTTCCGTCCGTCCGCTTCCCACCGCCCCTCCGCGTCGAAGCCGCCGACCAGCTTCACACGGTGGCCGCCTATCTCGGTGGTGCATTCCACGCGGTCCCGCAGGACCGTCGCGGGCTCGTCCAGCGACGACGAGTACATCCCCCAGTCGAATCGAACGTTCCTCCCCCCGGGCGCGCTCCACCAGCCGACGTACGAGTCGACCCCCTGCACCGTCTGGTGCTGGTACTCGCCCGGCACGGAGAACCGGAACCGGCCCGCGTCCGCAACCTTCCACCCCGTGGCGTCCGCGCCGGGCCCGGTGCACGGATCCACCGCGTGGGTGTCTCGAAGGCCCTGTGAGCAGGCGACGGACGCGACCGAGAACAGGCCGAGCACCGCCAGGCGCGCGCCTCGGGCCCCGATCATTTCTCCTCGTCCGGGTCGTGCGCCATCTCGTCCAGTGCGACCACGGCGCCCAGGATCAGCCCCTCGTCCTCGCCCTGGGCGATGTCGATGCCGTAGGTGTCGGTGAGCGCGAACCACTTCTTCGAGACGTGGGCCACGGTGTCGCCGCCGCGGCGGATCTCGTATTCATGGTCCAGCAGGTCCCCCTTCACCTTCAGGTCTTCCCCGCCCTCCACGTCCACGGTAAAGCGGTCGCCGAACGGGAGCGCGATCAGCGCCTTCTTGACCGTGGCGATGGTCTTGCCGCCGCGCAGCACCTTCATGCTGTCGCGCAGGGCGATCTTCTTTTCGCGGATGGTGGCCACCTCGCGTCCCTGCATGTCGGTGATCTCGAAGGTCTCGCGAATCCGCAGCACCTTGCCGTCCACCTTGAACGCCGGCCGCCCGTTCGCGTCTTCGACCGTAAAGTCTTCGCCCAGCGAGATCAGGTGCTGCCGCATCCGGTAGCGTGCCATCGTCATCATCCCCTGTCCGGGTTCCGTCCACCCTCCACGTGCATCGCGGGCAAGCACCGAGCCGGGATCGCATGGGGGCGGCGCGGAGTGTGCAGCGCCCCCCCGCGCGCGGCGGTCCGCCGCCGGACGTCCCCCCGCCCCGAAACGAACCTGATGACGCTCTCGCTCGCCAACTTCGGCCTCAAGGAGATGCTCCGCTGCGGCCTGGACCTGCGCAAGGGAGCGGGCGAAGCGGCCACGCTGGAGGAGCTGGCGCAGGGC
>DASTVC010000419.1:0-7404 GCA_035759295.1 Longimicrobium sp.
GTGTCGATGGAGCTGTGCGGCGGCACCCACGTTCGCACCACGGGGCAGATCGGCCTCTTCCGCATCGTCAGCGAGAGCGGGGTGGCGGCGGGGGTACGGCGCATCGAGGCCGTCACGGGCCGCCAGGCGTTCGAGCGCGTGCGCCGCGACGAGCGCACGCTGCGTGAGGCGGCCGGGCTGCTGCGGACGAAGGAGGAGAACCTGCTGCCCCGCATTCAGCAGGTGGTGGAGCAGACGCGCGACCTGCAGAAGCAGCTGGAAAAGGCGCGCACCAGCGGCGGCGCGGACCAGATGCAGGCGCTGCTGGACGGAGCGACGGTGATCGACGGTGTGCGCGTGGTGGTGGAGCGCGGCGGGTACAGCGGCGTGGACGAGATGAAGACGCGCGGCGACCTGCTGCGCGAGCGGCTGGGGAGCGGCATCGCCGTGCTGGCGGAGACGGACGGCGGCAAGCCGATGATCGTCGCCGTGGTGACGGATGACCTGATCCAGCGCGGCGTCCGTGCCGACGCCGTAGTGCGCGAGGTCGCGGCGATCGTGGGCGGCAAGGGAGGCGGCAAGCCGCACATGGCGCAGGCGGGCGTGGGCGACCCGTCGCGCCTGGGCGAGGCGCTGGACCGGGTGCCGGAGCTGGTGCGTCCGCTGCTGGCGGCCGGCGCGCCGGCGTGACGGCCGCGGAGGCGTGGGTGCGCGGGCGGCTGGCCGGTTCGCCGCCCGCGCTGCTGGACGCGATGCTCGCCGCGCTCCCCGCGGACGACGCGCTGCAGGTACCGGACGCGCTGGCGGAGGGCGCGCTGGCCATCTACGCCCAGCTGCTGGCCGGCGGGGCGGGGGCAGATCGGGACGACGCACTCCCCCTGCTGGCCGCCGACGCGCTGTTCACCCACGCGCTCCAGGCCCAGGCGGAGGCGGACCCCGACGGCGTCCCTGCGCTGGCCGAGCGCATCGGCGCGTCCGGCGCGCTGGCGGGGCTGACGGGCTGAGGGCTCACACCGACGGCGCGGAGAAACAAAGTGAGGGCCCGGAGCGTTGATCGAAGCGCTCCGCGGCCCTCTCTTTGTTCTCCTGCCCACGGTGTCATACGAAATCCGGAACTCGAGCACCGATAAAGCGGACGGTGTCATTCTGAGGAAGGCGCCCCCCGGTCCTCTCCAAACGGACCATTGCCGGTGCGCCGACCGAAGAATCTCTACGATGGGCACACGGTCCTGTCGGCTACGTCGGCCCCGACGCGAAGGACCCCGCCCGTTCCCGATAAAGATTCTTCGGCCGGCGCACGGGCTTCCGCGCGAGGGGACGGCGTTGCGCGGCGCCGGCCTCAGAATGACAGTGATCGTCCATCCAGTCACTCCCCGACCACCAGGCTGTTCGCCAAAAGGCACTTCTGCGGATCCGCTTTCGGCGCGACGCGCTGGACGGTGACGCGCGCGCCCACCAGCGGCGCGCCGTCCGCGCGCAGTTCCGCGCGGTGCAGGCGGCCCGTGGCATCCATGCGCACGGGCGGTCCCACCCTGCCGTCGGCGTAGACGGGGGCGGCCAGCAGCGTCACGCCGGGCGACCGGACCTCGCGCGCCACCATCACCTGCGCCCGCTCGCGCGCGGGAAAGCGCAGCCGGAGCGCCGCGCCCGCGTCGCAGTAGCGCCAGGCTGAGGCCGCGGGCTCCGCCGTGTGGGCCACGGCGCGTTCGGTGGCGTTCTCGTAGAGCGAAAAGCTGAGGCCGGCGCCCCGGTCCCAGCGTGCGCGGGCCAGCCGCAGCAGCGCCCCGTGCTGGTAGATCCAGGGCGCGGGGGCGTCGCGCGAGCCGGCGTCGGGGCACTCGTACGTGTTTCCCACGACCACCACCCACCGGTGCCGCCGCAGGTCCCCCGCCCACCAGGGTGTGCGGACGAGCCGCCCTTCGCACGGGACCGGCGGGAGCATGGTCCCGGGCTGCTGCAGCGCCGCAAAAACGTACGTGCTCCAGTAGCCGCCCAGCAGCGGCGTGCCCGGCGCCCGCGCCTCCAGGCGCGCGGCGACCTTCGCCAGTGCCGGCGGGGGGCCCCCGGACCGATCCGGCACCCGCAGCACCCCCGCCGCCAGCCCCACGGCCCCCGCCAGCGCGAGCACCTGCCGCCACCGTCGCGAGAGCCAGGGGAGGCTCGCGGCCAGGCCCACGATGGTGAGCAGCCCCGCCAGCGTCCCGAACACGAAGACGAACGAGAAGTAGCGCTCGTGGAAGCGGTTAACGCGCACGTGGCGCACCAGCACGAACACCGGCAAATGGGCGACCCCGATCGCCCAGCAGGCCAGCACGAGCGCCCCGCCCTCCACCCGCCACGCGGGCTCCCGCCCGTCGCGCGCCCGCCAGAGCACCACCGCGGCGGCACAGGCGCCAACCGTCGCCACCAGCAGCAGGGGCATGGAGTCGGAGGTGGCCAGCGTCTTCGCCACACGCCCCGCGTTCCCCGCCAGGTGTCCGCGGTCCAGCACCGTGCCGGTGCGGAAGTAGTGCCCGAATCGGGCGAGGGAGTAGATGTCGAACGCGGCGCGGAGCACCCGCGCGGCGAGAATTCCGGCGCCGACGACGAGCGGGCCCTCCGCCCACCTCCGCGCCTTGAAGCCGCCGGGCGCCGCGTCCAGCGCGCGCGCGCGGAGGGCCTCGACGCCAGCGACGATCAGGAGCAGCGGCCCGCTCAGCGGCGACGTCCAGTGCGCCAGGAACACCGCGAAGGCGGTGGCGGCGCGCACCCACCAGCGGCCCCGCGTCGGCCCGTCGCCCAGCCGCCGCAGCCCCCACCAGGCGAGCAGCAGGGCGGTGATCTGCCACGCGTAAGGATGCGCGGCGTCGAACAGGATGATGCGGGAATCGCTGTTGCCTACCAGAATGGCGGCCAGCAGGCCCCCCGCCGCCCACCCCCAGGTTCCCGCCAGGCGCCACATCACCACGGCCGCCATCAGCACCCAGGCCGCGGCCACCAGGTGCAGCCCCTCGTAGTCGAACGTGTGGCCGGAGAGCTGGCTGGCTGCCCGCAGCAGCAGCAGGTGCCACGTGCCCAGCCTGTCCTGGCCCCAGTAGTAGACGTCGAACAGGCTCCACTCCCGGGCGCGCGCCATCAGCACGGGGATGGCCAGGTCCGAGTTGAAGGCCGCCGGACGGGGCATGAGCGCGCGGCTGATCCACGGGGCGGCCAGGATCGGCATGCACACCAGCGCCGCCGTCGCCAGCAGCCGGGCCCACCTTCCCGCGCCTGGAACCGCCTCAAGCGTTTCCCGCACCCACCGGCGCCGCTCGCCGATCACGCCGGACAGCCGGCCGCTCATGGTCGTCGCGTCCGGCATGGGCGTGGGAAGGAAATCTTCATTGGGATGGATGCGGGTGATCGACGGCGGGCAGCGGGGAGCGATAGATACACCGGCCGGGATCGCCCTGCAAGCAATCCCCACGGTCGATACGGAACGGAAGCGGGGTGAGCGCCTTGCGCGCCCACCCCGCTTTCCATCATCCAGCCGTTGCTTCAGCGACGTGCGATCAGCAGGGCTCCACGGCGGTGCAGGCGATGCCGCAGCTGCCGCAGTCGGTGTACTGGGCGCTCGGGACCGGGCAGTCGATCGCCGTGCAGGCAATGCCGCAGCTGCCGCAGTTGGTGTACTGCGTCTTCGCGTTGACGGTGGCGTCGAAGCCACCGGTCGAGAAGGTCTCTACGGCCAGCGCGTCCAGCGAAAGCTTCTTGCTCATTGGGGTATGCCCTTGTGTGCGTTCTTCAGTGGGCCGCACGCGAGTCGCGCGGCCGGCAAGAACGTATCGGCATCCCCCGGAATCGTCAATTATTGTGGCGTAAAATATACATCCACTGGACGTTGGGAGTTCTGTTCACAACGAAATCATTACATGCTGCACGCCTGGGTGGGACATGCGTGCCACACGCAGAGGCCTTTCTGATCCCGACCCGTGTTGCACTTCCGGATTCAACGCACGGCGGCGAGGGCTTCCTGCACCTCGTCCAGCAGGAACATCTGCTCGGTCTTGCAGTGGTCGTCGTCAGGATCGTCCTTCGCGGGATCGGCCGGAAAGCGCAGGTCGGCGTCCGCTTCGGGCTGCGGGCCCCACGCCCCGCCGATCGCGCCCGCCAGTCCGCACGAGGTAAGGCCGGGCGCCGATCCCACCCGCACGTTGATCCATCGCTCCACCCCGCGCGGACGCGGCGCCGGGCGGCCCTCCATCTCCCCCGACACCGGGTCCAGTGTAACCAGCAGGCGAACGTCCACGTCGTCCGCCAGCGACTCCGCGACCAGGTACGCCGCGTTGCCGCCGTAGCTGTGGCCCACCAGCGCCACCGGGGCGCCCGCCGCGCGCTCGCGGACGGCGCGCGCGATGTCTTCCACGGCGTCCCCGTGCGAAAAGTACATCTTGCGTGTATGCTCCCACCGCTCGTCGTACGCGCAGAAGATGCGGACCACGTTGTGGTTCAGCGGATCCGCGAACCCGCCGACGAAGACGACCAGCGGCGTGCTCCCGCCCGGGCAGGCAGGTTCCGTGCGGTGGTACGCGCTGGTGCGGCGCCCCTGGGTGATCTCGATGGTGCACAGGTCGGCGATGCGGCCCTCCGCATCCACCATCCGCCCGTCCGGCCCCGCCGCCCGCGCCGGGAACGACGCTTGCGCCGCGCCCGGTGCCAGGCCGGTCCACCGGGTCCGCCCCGCCTGTGCGCAGCCGGGGTCCGCCAGCACCGACGCCGTCAGCTCGCCGGCGGCCCGGGTGACGCGGACGGTAGCCGGCGCGCCGCACAGGAACTCGAAGGGCGCGCGGTAGGTGCCCTCCAGCGCCAGCTCGCCGTGGCGCAGCGTGGGGCGCACGCGCGACGCCTGGTTTTCCGGGCAGCGCTGCGCGTCCAGGTACGGTCCGCTGGCTCCCAGCGCGATCAGGGCCAGGCCAAGGCTGCGGCGCATGCGTTCCATCGTCAGATTGTTCCCGACCGGGGCCGTCCGCGTCGAGCACGGCCCGTGCCTTTCCATCTACCCTTGCCGATCCCGAACGATGCTTTCCATCCGCCCCACCCTGATCACCGCCCTGGTCCTTCTCGCCGCGTGCGGCGGTGACGGAGATGATCGATCCGCCGCCGGTGACAGCCACGCCGCCGGCGACAGCCACGCCGCCGGCGACACCGCCATGCCGCCCATGACCGATATGGCGGGCCACTCGCACGGGCCGCAGGCGGGGGATACCACGCTCACGCTTCGCCACAACGGCATGGGGCCCATGCAGGTGGGGATGACGGCCGCGCAGGCGAAGCTGGCGCTGGGTCACTTCAAGGTCATCCCCGTCGATCCCACCGTTCCGGCGGATTCAATGGCATGTGCGTACGCGAATTCCGCGCGCCTGCCGGCCGGCGTGAAGGTGATGATGGAGGGCGCGCGGGTGGTGCGCGTGGAGGTTGATTCCGGCCGCGCCGCCACCGCCGAGGGCGCGCGCATCGGCGATACGGAGGCGCGGATCCAGCAGCTGTATCCGGGCCGCGTGACGGTGACGCCGCACAAGTACACCAGCGGCCACTACCTCACCGTGCGCCCCGCCGACGCGTCCGACATCACGCACCTGCTCGTCTTCGAGACGGACGGCAAGGTGGTGCTGTCCATCCGCGGCGGCCAGAAGCCGCAGGTGGAGTACGTGGAGGGGTGTTCCTGACGCGGGCGTCCGGAGCAAGGCGCCAGACGGATCCCTCTCATTCCGTGCGGGTGAAGCAGCCCGATTCCCACGGGCGAAAGTGCCGTCCGCCCGCGGGAATTCGTGCAGCCGCAGCAAGGGCGAATAAATTCGCGGCAACAACTACACGAAATCCGCCTTCGCGGATTGGCGGCCCCGGTGTTCGGGCCAGCGCGGTGCACGCCCAGGCCCGTTGGTGTGCGGCGACCGACCCACCCGCGCGTCCGCTACCGGGAAAGTCCGGCGCGCGCGGATTCGTCCTCTTCACGCCGGGGGATGGTATCGCGCGCAGGTGAAGCCTCGTTCGGCGAGGAACGAGCCGAGGCGAGGCTTGTCGCAGTTCCAGCCGCGGGTTTACCCGCCCGTGCTGGGCGCGGCGCCCCCTTCTCTCCGGCGAAGCACGGATTCGGGATCGGTCATAGAAGCGAAGTACGCCGACGGATAGAGATAATCTTCCTCCGTCTGGGCCACGACGCGTATCCAGCCGCTTCGTTCCGCCGAGGGATCGGGCATCACTTCGTAGGCCCTGTCTCGCGCCAGATCCATCGTGTAGCCGTCGTTCTTCACGCAGACGACGAAGCGCGGCGTTTCCCCGGGTGCAGTCACCTCATCCATGGGCCTCTTTTGGGTTCGGTGTGGTGGACTGTAAGTTGTCGGCCGCGCCGCGAAGCTCAAGAGCGGCGAAACGCCACCACACGCACACTTTCGTGGACCTGATTTCCGCACTGGAAGAGGCGCGCGCGGCCGAGAAGGAGCAGGCGCTCTTCTACCGCGCGCTGGCCGCCGAGGCCGAAGACCGCGGCGACGCGGCCATGAGCGAGCGCTTCAACGACCTGCACGCCGACGAGCAGCACCACGTGTCGCGCCTTTCCGCGCGGCTGCTGGAGCTGGGCGCGTCGCTGGCCGACATCGCCGACATGACGTCGGAGCCGGTGGGGATGGCGGCGTGGGAGCCGGCGGCCCAGGCGCGCGAAGAGGCCGAAGTGCTGCGCTATGAACAGCTTCTGCGCGCGGAGCTGGATGGGGACTCGCGCGCGCTCATCGAAGAGATCCTGGACACCGAGCGGCACCACGCCGCGGAGCTGGGGGGCAAGTGGACGACGGCCTGATGCTGGGACTGCGGGGGCGGCGGGCGCTGGTGACCGGTGCCTCGCGCGGGGTGGGGCGCGCCACGGCGCTGCTGCTGGCGCGCGCCGGCGCGGACGTGGGCATCGGCTACCACACCCGCGAGGCCGACGCCGCGCAGGTGGTGGAGCAGGCGCGGGCGCTGGGCGTGCGTGCCTTTGCCCAGGCCGCCGACGTGGCCACGCCCTGGGGTGCGGAGATGCTCTTCGAGCGCTGCCTGGTGGAGCTGGGCGGCGTGGACCTGTTCGTCGCCAACGCGGGGATCTGGGTGCCCGACGACGTGCCGGTGAGCACCATGACCGACGCGCAGTGGGACCGGACCATGCTCGCCAACCTGACCTCCGTATTCCAGACCGTGCGGTTGGCCGCGCGCTTCGTGAGCGACGGCGGGCGCATCGTCATCGTCTCGTCCACGGCCGGGCAGCGCGGCGAGGCGAACCACGCGGACTACGCCGCCAGCAAGGGCGCCATCATCTCCTTCACCAAGTCGGTGGCGGTGGAGCTGGCCCCGCGCGACGTGACGGTGAACTGCGTGGCGCCCGGGTGGATCGACACGGAGATGGTGGAAAAGCCCATGGCCCAGGGGCGCGAGGCCATC
>DASTVC010000420.1:0-7575 GCA_035759295.1 Longimicrobium sp.
CTCGTCGAACGGCAGGCTCTTGAGCGCGCGCTTCTTCAGCTCCCGGGCGCCGATGGAGTCGATGAAGCTGGCGGACGGGTTCTCCTTGGGATCGTCCGTGTACAGCCCGTCCACGTCCTTGACCAGCGTGACGGACTTGCACCCGAAGCACTCGCCCAGGATCAGGCATCCCGCGTCCGTGCGGTGCGGCGGAATGCGGCCCACCTCCGGCGGGTGCTCCCACAGCGAGTAGGGCGGCACGCCGTTGAAGATCACCCCCGGGGCGCTGTGGATGAACAGCGGGAGCAGGTGGCCAAAGATTTCCGGCGGAATGGCGACCACGCCGTACGGCGACAGCAGCGTTCCCAGGATATGCGCGTTCCCCAGCGCGTCGGCCACGGACACCTGCGCCAGCACGCCGGTCGGCAGGCCCAGGTCGATGCCGATGGAGAACACGTGGCGGCTGCGCACCCCGCCTCCCACGCCCAGGATCAGCTTGCTGCCGGTCTTGAGAAGCTCGCCCAGCACGTCGACGACGGGAAAGGTGACGGCGCGGCCCTTATCCAGGATCGAACCGCCCCCGATCTTCACCACGTGCACGTCGGGGAGCATGCGGACCACGTCGGACTCGGTCGATGCCATCACCTGCTTGTCGAGCAGGCTTTCGCGCATCAGCATCGACTGCACGTGGTGGCGGTCGTCCGGCCCCGTCCGCGGCTCCAGAATCGTATCGGTCATGTCGTCAGTCCGCGGTGATGATGGTGCCGACGGGCTCGCCCTCGAGCGCGCGGGTCAGGTTTCCCGGCACCAGGCCGTTGATGATCTGAATGCTGCGGCGGTTCTCGGCGTTGGGCATGATGTCGAGCACCGCGCGCTCCACCACCACGTCGTCCAGGTCCATCGCCTTCAGCTCGCCCACCGTGATGCGGGGGATGAACTTCGCGTGGCGGTCCTTCTTGGGGTCCGCCGTGTACAGCCCGTCCTCGTCCTTCACGTAGATCATGGACCGCGTGCCGAACACCTCGCTGATCAGGAAGCAGCCGGTGTCCGTGCGGTGCGGGGGGATGCGGCCGATGGCGGGGTTCTTCTGCCAGAAGGTGTACGGCGGCATGCCGAAGAAGATGGCCGCGCCTCGCTCTTCCAGGTAGAGCGGCAGCTGGGGGAACTGCGCGGGCTCGATGAAGGGGATGCCGTGCTTGGCGAGGAGATAGTGCAGCATCCGCGCGTTCTGCATGCTCACGAAGGTGCCCAGCACGCTGAGGACGCCCGTCGGCATCCCCAGGTCGATCCCCACGCTGTAGGCGTGCCGCGCGCGCGTCCCCGCCCCCGTGCCGATGATCATCTTGTGCCGCCCCAGGTTCGCCGAGATCTCGTCGATCAGGGGGAACACCGCCGCGCGGCCGCGGTCGATGAAGCTCTGGCCGCCCACCTTCACCACGTTGGCGTTGGGAAGGATCTGTACGACCGGGTGCTCCGATGTGCGCGCCAGCAGCGCCTCGTCCGTCAGGCTGCCGGTGACGAGCGACTGGCCCAGCGCGGTCAGGAGTTCGTTCTGCATTCGGTGTGTGAGGAGGAGAAGAGGGGACAGGGTACAGGGGACAGGTTACAGGGACGCGTTGATGCAAGAGAGTCCAGCCGCCGCGCGACAGGCCCCGGGAAAGGGCGAATAAATTCGCAGCAACGACTACACAAAGTCCGCCTGCGCGGACTCGGCGGCCCAGGTGTGTGCGGCGCCCCGCGCACCGGCGCGTCCGCAACCGGGTGGCCTCCCGGCTACGCCCGCCCCTCGCGCAAAATTGTCATTTCGAGGGAGCGCCGCGCAGCACCGGCCGGTGTGCAGAACCCGGCGCGCGACCGAGAAATCTACTCGCCCTGGCTCGTGATTCGTCGAGCCGCGGCGATCTCGACCGTGCGCCTCCGCGATCAGCCGATGGGGACGCGGACGGCATCCAGCTCGAACGACTCTTCTTGCTCCAGGAGCTGATGCAGGTCGCCGTACTCCGCCGCAGCCCAGGCGCGCAGATCGGACAGCACACGCGCCTTGGCATCTGCGGGGACGTCGATGCCGGCCAAGCCGCTCTTGCCCTCCCAGGACGCGATGGAATCGGCGGGGCTGTGCGTGCCGGTCCAGCCGGCGGCGACGCGCGGCTCCATCCGCTGGCCGCTCGCGCGCTCCAGCGCGGCGAACACGGCCCCGGCGCGCGCCTCGTGGCTGCGCCCCGCGAAGCCCTGCGCCTCCAGCATCCGCCGCATCTGCCGCCGCAGCACGGATTTCGGCGAGTCCGGCGGCCGGCGCACGCGGCCGAGGACCAGCCATCCGCCGGGTGCGCGCAGCACGCGGCGCGTCTCCGCGGCGGCGTGCTCGGGATCCAGGTGGTGCAGCGCGCGGGCGGAAAAGACCACGTCCGTGCTCGCGTCCCCGGCCGGCCAGCGCCCGTTGCCGTCGGCCACGTGCAGATCGGCCGCGAGCCCAGCCGCCGCCGCGCGCTCGCGGAACACCTCCAGCATCGCCGGCGACTGGTCGAAGCCGGTGTAGCGGATGGGCAGGCGCAGCAACGGCAGGCTCAGTCCGCCCGTCCCCGCGCCCACTTCCAGCCACCGCTGTCCCTCCACCGGCCCCACGATCTCGACGAGCGCCGCCGCGACCGCTTCCACCGCATCCGCCGGTACCCCCGCGCGCTCGTCGAACCCGGCCGCCTGGTCGTCGTAGAGCATCAGGGCTGGGGCTTGTGGAGGAGGTGTGTCGGGAGGGGTGCCGCACCGGCCGTGGGTACTGTACCTTCCGAAGTCAGTTTTTGCAAATCCTTCTGATCCGATAATCCGTAACAGGCCAGTCTGCGGCTGATGATCGGCATGCGGAATCGGAGAGTCCGGATGCCGATCGGACAACACTTCGTCCAGCCAGCGACTGGCGACAGTGCGGACTTCCACGGAACACCGCGCGAAAAAGCGGCGACGGTGTTATCTTATCCGGAGCACACGGGAACTCTCATTCTCCGGGGATATCGCATTGTCGACTCTTGATCTTGCCGCCGAGATGGCCGCGGCGCGTGCACGGCGCGCGGAACAGACGGCGCGCTCGCTGCGCGAGGCACGCGTGCAGACCATTCGCGGGGCCGTACGCCCCGGCTCCACTCGTCTGGAGATCGAGGAGCGGGCGCGCAGCTTCTATCCGCGCCTGAACGCCGAGCTGCTGGAAGAGGTGGTGAACCTGGTGTGCGACGACGGCCGCCGCCCGGCCGCCGCCGCCCCCGAAGCGGCGCCCGCCGAGCGCTGACCGCCGCTTCTCCCGATACGCGAAAAGGCCGCGCCCCGTCACCGGGCGCGGCCTTTCGCGCATGTCCCTTCCGCCGTCCGGATCAGCCCGCGGACGCGGCGCGCAGGTACTTGCGCACGTCGCCCAGGTCAAAGCGGCCGTTGTGGTTGCCCAGACCGTCCGCCGCCACCTGTTCCTCGGCGGTGAGCGCCGTTCCGCCCAGGTACGGGGCCAGCATCTTGGTGGGGTTCAGCAGGCTGTTGCGCAGCACCTGCACCCGCGCCTGCCCGTTCTCCACCGTGATGGTGATGGCCAGGTTGGATGCCGCGCCCGAGTTCAGCCGCAGCGAAGGGGCGGTCTCGTCCGTCAGCGTGCGCATCCCCTGGAACACGTCGCCCGCCTCGCCGCGGTTGCCGCCCTCCGGCGCCGTCTTTACCAGCGCGCCGTTGCCGTCCGCCTCCACCAGCCCGATGCGGTACAGGCGCGGGCAGGTGGCGCACGGCCGCAGGGGGCGGCCGGGCTCCACGTGGTACATCAGCACCCCGCCGGCGGGAAGGCCGCTGTCGTAGCCGGTGTTGGGGCGGTACTCCAGCAGCAGGTACTCGTCCGCCCCCCGCAGCGGCACCCGCAGCGACTTGCCGGACGCCTGCACCGGCGGCAGCGTGAACACGGCGTTGTCGCTGGTGCCCGCGTCCATCTCGTTGATCCACCCCAGCTGCTGCTTTTCGTACGCGCCCATGTGCGGGGGCTTTTCCACCTTGCCAAAGGTGGCACCGTCGCCGCACCCCCACGGGCCCGCCGCCATCAGTGTCCAGCACCCCAGCACCCAGCGGCGCTGGGAGGGAAGAATCCCCGCCGTGGGGTCGTAGAAGTCCGGCAGGCCGAACGCGTGCCCCGTCTCGTGCGCGATGGTGCTGATGGTCTGCGGCTGGCCATCGCAGTCCAGCACGCTCTGCATGATGTAGTCGTCCACCAGCACCCGCTGCCCGTTGGGACGCAGGTCGTCGGTGCTGTACGGCTGCCCCGTCCACCCGCGGATGCTGGAGCGGTGTGGCCACGGCCCCTGCGCCGCCGACGGCCCCCCGCAGGACGCGGCGATCTCGGTGTACTGAAAGACGGCCATGTCCACGTAGCCGTCGTCGTCGCCGCTGTTGGGTACGCCGTCGGCGCCGTCGTTGTCGTACTGGCCAAAATTCACGGTGCCGTCCAGGCGCTGCAGCGCATCCACCATGTACGCGCCGACCTTGGCGTCGTCGCCCAGCCCCAGGGAGGTTCCCATGGCGGCGGCGCGTGTAATGCCCGTGCGCACCCACGGGAGCACGCTCCCCGTGAGGTTCACGCGCGCGCCGCTGATCTCGCGGTAAAAGTCCGTAAGGCTGCCCAGCGGGTTCTGCCCGAACAGCTGCTGTTGGGTGATGATGGTGCTGAACGGCGGCTGCGGCGAATCCTGGAACAGCGTCATCACCACCACCATCCGCAGCTGGCCCTGCTGGGGAAGTACCACGGCGCTGATGCCGCCCTTTACGCCCGCGCGCCCGGCCGGGGCGCGGTTCCGCCACCCGCGCCGCAGCTCGAAGAAGTCCGGGTCCCGCGCCACGCGTTCGTAGTAGCCCGCGGGAAGGGTGATGCCGCGCGCCTTCGCCAGGGCGTCGATGTCCTGCGCCGCGGCGGAAGTCCATCCGCCGAAGCCGGCGATCAGCCCCAGGGCCGCGAGGATCGTCTTCTGGATCGTCATCGTCCCCTCCTCAGCGGCTGAAGGTGACGCTGTAGCCGGCCAGCGACGCGCGGGGCAGGTCGTTGCCGTCCACCACCTCCACCACGCGCGCCGTGGGCGGCCCCTGGCCCTCCGCCATCGTCACCCGGAACGCGATGGAGGCCGCGGGCTCGTTCACCACCACCACGCGCATGGTGGGCCCCCACGCCTGGGCGAACAGGCGGCCGCCGGACTCGGCCACGGACTGAATGCCGGGCCCGGTGAGCTCGATGGCGGCCGCGCCTTCGGCGCCGTTGGGCGACTGCAGCACGACGTTGTACTCGCCGCCGTCCTGGGTGCCGGTTCCGCCGCCGCCCTTGTCGCACGCGGACAGCGGCAGCAGGGCGGCCAGAAGCAGCAGGGTGAATGATCTGACGCGCATGGTTCCCCGAAAGGAGGAGAGCGGAGGATGACGGACCCGGGCCGCCGCATCTGTTTACGAGGATGCGCGGCGCGTGTTCCGCCGGGTTGAACGCGCGCGCCCCACCGGTTATGACAGCGCGGCGCCCGGTTGCGCCATCCGGCGTGCGCGGTCTATCCTTTGCGCGCATCGACTGATGCATCCGCCGCGCCTTTTCCGTGCCCCGCCTCCGGTGACCCAGCTCCGCATGCCCGGCCCCACGCGCCCGATCACCGTCGGCATCTGCACGCGCGACCGGCATGCGTCCCTGCTGCGCTGCCTGCGCTCGCTGCACCACGCGGAGGCGCTGATCGACCGCGTGATCGTGGTGGACGACGCGTCCGCCCAGCCCGTGGAGCCCGCCGTGCGCGCCGCGCTGGGGGACGACGCGCGGCGCACCGTGCTGCGCGACGACGGGGGCGCCGGCGTGTCGGCGGGGCGCAACCGGATCGCCCGCGAGGCGCGGACGCCGTTCATCCTGTACCTGGATGACGACGCCGCGCTCCTTTCCGGTGCCGCGGTGACCGCCGCGCTGGAGGTGCTGCGTGCGGACGCGTCCGTGGCGGCCGTGGCGTTTCCCCAGGCGGACGAGGCGGGGCGGCTGTACCACCCCGGAGCCCAGCCGTCCGCCGCGACGGAGCCGGCGCTGGTGCGCACCTTCATCGGCTTTGCGCACCTCATCCGCAGGGACGCGCTGCTGGCGGCCGGCGGCTACCGCGAGATGCTGGAGATCATGGGCGAGGAGCGCGAGCTCGCGCTGCGGCTGCTGGATGCCGGCCACCGCGTGGTCTACCTCCCCGGCGCTCCGGTGGCGCACGTGGCGGACCCCGCCGGGCGCGACCCCAGGCGCTTTCTGTACCTTACCGTGCGCAACGACGCGCTCAGCGGGCTGCTGAACGAGCCGCTCCCCGTGGCGCTGGGGATGCTGGTGCCGCGGCTGCTGCGCTACTTTCCCATGCGCCGCAACTGGGGCGGGGATGACCCCGGCGGGTTTCGCCGCATCGTCCGCGCGCTGGCGCAGGCGGCGCCGCGGATCCGCGCGGAGCGGCGGGCGGTGCGCTGGTCCACGCTGCGCGCGTGGGTCGCGCTCAGGGAGTCGCCGCCGTACCGCCCGCCGGGAGACGCGGAGTGAGCCGTCCGCGGCGGCTGCTGACCCTGGGCCACTCGTACGTCGTCGGCACCAATCGCCGCCTGGCGCGGGCGATGGCGGCGGCTGGGGCGGGGGAGTGGGAGGTGACCGCCGCCGCCCCCGCCGCCTTTCCCGGCGACCTGGGGCCGATCACGCTGCAGCCGGAGCCGGGCGAGCGGGTGCAGGCGGTGTCGGTCCACGGTGCCGGGCGCATCCACACCATGCGCTACGGGCCGGAGCTGCGCGAGCTGCTGCGCCAGGAGTGGGACGTGGTGCACTGCTGGGAGGAGCCGTTCATCCTGGCCGGCGCGCAGGTGGCCGCCTGGACGCCGCGGCGCACGAAGCTTGTGTTTGCCACCTTCCAGAACCTGCCGAAGCGCTATCCGCCGCCGTTCGGGTGGATCGAGCGCTACGCGATGCGGCGCGCCGACGGCTGGATCGCCTTCGGCCGCCTGGTCGAACAGGTGCTGGGGGCGCGCCCGATGTACGCCCGCCGCCCGCACCGCGTGATCGCGCCAGGCGTGGATACGACGCTCTTCCGCCCGGATCCGGAAACCGGCGCGCGCACGAGGGCGTCGTTGGGGTGGATGGATGACGATCCGCCGGTCGTGGGCTACCTGGGCCGCTTCGTCCCGGAGAAGGGGATCGAGACGCTGATGCGGGCGCTGGATGCCTGCACGCAGCCGTGGCGCGCGCTCTTCGTCGGCGGGGGGCGCATGGAGCCGGAGGTGCGCGCCTGGGCGGGTCGCCACGGAGACCGCGTGTGCATCGCGACCGGCGTGGCGCACGATGCGGTCCCGGACTATCTGAACGCGATGGACGTGCTTTGCGCGCCCAGCCGCACCACGCGCCGCTGGCACGAGCAGCTGGGCCGCATGCTGACAGAGGCGATGGCGTGCGGCGTCCCCGTCATCGGCAGCACCAGCGGCGAAATCCCCTTCGTCATCGCCGACGCCGGTCTCATCGCCCCCGAAGACGACGTCGCCGCCTGGACGCGCGAAATCGACGCCCTGCTCGCCAGCGCGTCGCGCCGGGCAGAACTTTCGGCCCGTGGCTTG
>DASTVC010000421.1:0-2233 GCA_035759295.1 Longimicrobium sp.
GTCGATCAACCCGTCCGTGCTGTAGCCGTCGATCACGTCCACCGCGGCTTCCGCCAGCGCGCGGTACTTCACCGCCTGCACCAGCGGGCGCACGCTGCGCGGCCGCAGACCGTACGCCGCGCGCAGCCCCTCCAGCCCGTCCTCGCGCCCGATGAAGTCCGGCGTGAACCCCGCCCGCAGCTGCGGCGCCGCGCGCGCCAGATCCGTCAGCGTCCGCAGCTGATATCGGTCCGCCGTCTCCTTGCGCACCGCGATGGCGTATGTGTTCTCGAACCCCAGCGGCGGCAGCCAGCGCACCCCCCACCGCCTTCCGAACTCCCGCGACACGCGCCCGAACACCGCCGCCGGATCCGACTGCGGCGGCTCGCCCAGAATCGCCAGCAGCCCCGTCCCCGTGTACTCCGGATAGACGTCGATCGCCCCCGTCCGCAGCGCGCCGAACGCGATCTCCGTCGCCCCCAGCCCTGGCCGACGGTCCACCGCCATCCCCGCGCCCTCCAGCACCTGCGCGAACATCTCGGCCAGGAGATAGCTCTCCGCAAACGGCTTCGACGCGATCACGACAGGCCGCTGCTCGGTCGCCTGCGCATCCACCGAACGGAGGGGGATGATGGCAAGCAGCGCCGCGAGGGCGAGAATCCGCCGCATCATCCCGCCCCCAGTCGCGACCGCGCGACGAGGCCGGCCACGTACTCCGTTTCCGGATTCCGCACCAGCGTTTCGGGGGATGCGATCTGCTCGATGCGGCCGCGGCGCAGCACGGCGATGCGGTCCGCCAGCAGCGCCGCCTCGTGCAGGTCGTGCGTCACCAGGATGGCGGTGATGCCCAGCTCGCGGCGCAGCGTGCCGAACGCATCCTGCAGGTCCGCGCGGGTGATGGCGTCCAGCGCGCCGAACGGCTCGTCCAGCAGCACGATCCCCGGCCGCGCCGCCAGCGCCCGCGCGATCGCCACCCGCTGCCGCTGCCCGCCCGACAGCTCGCGCGGCCACCGCCCGCCGAACTCCGCCGCGTCCAGCCCCACCCATTCGAGCGCCGCCGCCCCCTTTGCCTCCGCGTCAGCCTCGCCGCGCAGCCAGGGGACCAGCGAGGCGTTGCGCAGCACGGTCCAGTGCGGCAGCAGCCCGCCTTCCTGCTGCACATACCCAATCCGCCGCCGCAGCTCGGTCGCATCGCCGGAAGCCACGTCGGCGCCCTCCACCGTCACCCGCCCGCCGTCGGGCTCCGTCATGCGGTTGAAGCAGCGGAGCAGCGTGGTCTTTCCCGACCCGCTCTCCCCCACCAGCGCCACGCACTCCCCCGCCGCGGCCCGCAGCGACACGCCCTCCAGCGCCGCCACGCCGCCGTAGCGCTTCACCACGCCGTCGGCGACGAGCACCGCATCGGGAACCACAGACGGATCAGCAAGCATGTGGGATGAATCTGATTGCGGAAAACAGAGTGTCGGTCATCGCCCGGTTGCGGACGCGCAAGCGCCTGAGACGCCGCATGCAGCCGTGCCGCCGTGTCCGCGAAGGCGGACAGTGTGATCTTGTTGCCGCGATTTCAATCGCTCTCCAAGGGCCGGCGGAATCGGGTACGCGCCGACCCATCCACGCCCACCACACCCTCTGACGCCTCCACCCCCGCGAATCCGCGCAGGCGGATTTCGTGTGCTTGTTGCAGCGAATTCATTCGCCCTTGCCAGCCCTTACCGATATCCCTGCCCTCGTCTGCCCGAAATCCCCTTTCCCATCACCACCTACCCCTCCCCACCCTATACAAACCTTTTGCGTGGTATCCAGCTTGCGTGACACGCACCTCGTCTCCCGTTACACAACGGCCCGATAATGGCGTGGTGCGACGCGCTTACTTAGCTTACGTTCGGCCCTTCCGCGCGCGCCACCTTTCCCACTACCCGAAGGCAGCATGCCCCAGCCCCACGACGGTTCCCTCACGCCCGGCGAGGTCGCGGCGCTGCTGGCCGACGCCCGCGAGCGCACGCTGCTGCTCATCTCCCCCGTCCCCGAAGACGAGCTGATGAACCAGCACAACCGGCTGATGAGCCCGGTGGTGTGGGACATGGGCCACATTGCCCACTTCGAGGAGCTGTGGCTGGTGCGCAACCTGGAGGGGCCGGTGCAGTTCGGCGAGATGCCGGGGATGTTCAACCCGTTCGAGAACCCGCGCTCCGTGCGCGGCGAGCTGGCCCTGCCGCGCCTGTCCGACACGCTGCACCACATGGCCGGCGAGCGG
>DASTVC010000422.1:0-5815 GCA_035759295.1 Longimicrobium sp.
CACCAGCTTCGAGGAGGTGATGAACCTGCTGAGCGGCGTACGTCTGGGGGTAGGGCTGAAACTCATCCCCGACCTCAGTGTATACACGCTCAACCGGATCATGATCTTTACCCAATCCGCCCACCTGGAGCAGGTCGCGGGCACGCCGCTCCAGGAAGGCGACGCGGACGTTCAGCGGGCAGCGTACGTACGTGCGGTGCTCTCCTCAGAAAGCCCGGGAGAACGCGGACCCACTGGCGCGGCCCATGCGTAAGCCTGGCCGTTCAGCCGAAGTGGGTCGCGTGGTTTCGCCCGGAACCGAGGTCCAGAAAAGATGAACTACAACTTCACCGACCGCGTGCGAAAGGTGCTCGCGATGGCCCGCGAAGAGGCCATCCGGCTCCAGCACGACTACGTCGGCACCGAGCACATCCTGCTGGGCCTGATCCGCGAGGGCGAGGGTGTGGCGGCCGCCGTTCTGAACAACCTCAACGTGGACCTCGACCAGGTACAGGAAAAGGTCGAAGAGTCCGTGCGCCGCGGCAAGGCGACCATCGCCCTGGGCGAGCTGCCGTACACGTCGCGCGCCAAGAAGGTGCTCGAGTTCGCCATGGCCGAGGCCCGCGAGCTCAACCACTCGTACGTCGGCACCGAGCACCTGCTGCTGGGCCTCCTTCGCGAAGAGAAGGGGATCGCCGCGGAGGTTCTCGGACAGCTGGGGGTGACGCTGGAGGACGCGCGCCGCGAGACGCTCAAGCTGCTGGGCAGCGAGCCGTCCGCCACGCCCACCGCCAGCACGCCCACCGCGTCCGCCACCGGCGGCACGCAGAAGGGCGAGAAGAAGAGCAAGACGCCGGCGCTGGACCACTTCTGCCGCGACCTGACCGAGCTGGCGCGCCAGGGCGACCTGGACCCCACCATCGGCCGCGCGGAAGAGATCGAGCGGGTGATGGAGATCCTGTCGCGCCGCAAGAAGAACAACCCGGTGCTCATCGGCGAGCCCGGCGTGGGCAAGACGGCGATCGTCGAGGGGCTGGCCCAGCTCATCGCCGAAGGCAAGTGCCCTGACTCGCTGCGCGACTACCGGGTGCTCTCGCTCGACATGGCGGCCGTCATCGCCGGCACCAAGTACCGCGGCCAGTTCGAGGAGCGGCTCAAGGCGGTGATGAACGAGATCAGCCAGAACAAGAACATCATCCTGTTCATCGACGAGCTGCACACGCTGGTGGGCGCGGGCGCGGCGGAAGGCGCCATCGACGCGTCGAACATGCTCAAGCCCGCCCTGGCGCGCGGCGAGCTGCAGTGCGTGGGCGCGAGCACGCTGAACGAGTACCGCAAGTACATCGAGAAGGACGGCGCCCTGGAGCGCCGCTTCCAGACGGTGAACGTGGAGCCGCCCAGCATCGAGGAAGCCATCGAGATCGTGCGCGGGCTGCGCAGCCACTACGAGGACCACCACCGCATCCGCATTACCGACGAGGTGATCGAGGCGGCGGTCAAGCTGTCGGAGCGCTACATCACCGACCGCTTCCTGCCGGACAAGGCCATCGACGTGATCGACGAGGCCGGCGCCCGGGCGCGGCTGCAGACGCAGGTGCCGCCGCCGGAGGTGGAGGACCTGAAGAAGCAGCTGGACGCCATCGCCGGCAAGAAGGACGAGGCCATCCGCGACCAGGACTTCGAGCGGGCGGCGGAGCTGCGCGACCACGAGCGCGAGCTGCAGCGCAAGATCCAGGAGCGCGAGAAGAGCTGGGAAGAGGAGCGCAAGACGAACCGCCCGGCGCTGTCGGAGGAGGACGTCGCGTTCATCGTCAGCCGCTGGACCGGCATTCCGGTCACGCGCCTGAAGCAGGCCGAGACGGCGCGCCTGGTGAACATGGAAGAGGAGCTGCACCACCGGGTGGTGGGGCAGGACCGGGCCATCCAGGCCATCAGCCGGGCCATCCGGCGCAGCCGCGCGGGGCTCAAGGACCCCAAGCGTCCCATCGGCTCCTTCGTCTTCGCGGGCCCCACGGGCGTGGGCAAGACGGAGCTGGCGCGCGCGCTGGCGGAGTTCCTGTTCGCCGACCGCAACGCGCTGATCCGCGTGGACATGTCGGAGTACATGGAGAAGTTCAGCGTCTCACGGCTCATTGGCGCCCCTCCGGGGTACGTCGGCTACGAGGACAGCGGAACGCTCACCAAGGCGGTGCGGCGCAAGCCCTACTCGGTGGTGCTGCTGGACGAGATCGAGAAGGCGCACCCGGACGTGTTCAACCTGCTGCTGCAGGTGCTGGATGAAGGCCACCTGACGGACAACTACGGCCGGGTGATCGACTTCAAGAACACGGTGGTCATCATGACCTCCAACCTGGGCGCCCGCGACATCGGCAAGGGCCCGGGGCTGGGATTCCACTCGCCCAGCGCCATGTCGCAGTTCGACCGCATGGAGGCCAAGGTCAAGGAGGAGATCGAGCGGGCGTTCAACCCGGAGTTCATCAACCGGCTGGACGACACCATCGTGTTCCACCCGCTGACCAAGGAGCAGATCGGGTCGATCATCCACAACCTGCTCAGGGACGTGGAAGACCGCCTGAAGGAAGAGGAGCTGACGCTGAAGCTGACCGACGACGCCGTGGAGTTCATGGTGGAGCACGGCTACGACGAGAAGTTCGGCGCGCGGCCCCTGCGGCGGGCGATCCAGCGGTACCTGGAAGACCCGCTGTCGGAAAAGATCCTTACGTCGGAGTTCAGCCCGGGCGACGAGATCGAGGTATCGGTCGCCGAGGACAAGCAGGCGCTCGCTTTCCGGGTGCCTTCGAAAACCCAGACCGTGTAAATACTCAGCGTGTCACACTTCAACCGGGGACGGGCCGCCACGGCGGCCCTCCTCACTTTCGCCCTGTGCGCACTGGCTCCCGCCGCGCACGCCCAGAACCCCGCCCAGCAGGCCCCGCCCCCGGGTTTCGTGGTCGACACGGTGGTGGTGCGCGGCACCCAGCGCGTGACGCAAGAGGCCGTGCGGGTCTCCGCCGGCGTCCGCTCCGGCAGCGTGGTGAACGCGCAGCTGGTGCAGGAGTCCATCCGCCGGCTGATGAGCACCGGCGACTTCGAGTCCGTGCAGGTCTACGTGACCGGCGCGGAAGCGGGGCGCGGCGCGCTGGTGCTGGCGGTGGTGGAGCGCCCGCTGATCGCGGAGCTGCGCTTCGAGGGGCTGCGCAGCGTCTCCAGCGGCACGGTGCGCGACTCGGTGGGGCTCAAGGAGGGGCAGCCGCTTGACCCGCAGCGGGTGGCGGCGGCGCGCAAGCTGACCCGCGACCTGCTGGCGGCCAAGGGGATCCAGCTGGTCTCCATCGACACGACCCTTACGCCGGTGCAGGCGGGCGGCTACCGCCTGACCTTCAACGTGCGCGAGGGGAACCGGCTGTCGCTGGCGGACGTGGACTTTCAGGGGAACACGGCGTTCAGCGACGAGGCGCTGCAGGACGCCATCGACACCAAGCCCGAGGGGTTCTGGTGGTTCCGCAGCGGCCGCTTCGACCGCGAGGCGTTCGAGGAGGACCTGCGCAGCCGGCTGCCGGCGTTCTACGGCAGCCACGGCTACATCGACTTCGCGGTGGTGCGCGACACGCTGCTGGTTGACCCGGTGTCGGGGAAGGCGCGGCTTCTCGTCGAAGTGCAGGAGGGGCCGCAGTACCGCCTGGGCGACTTCAACATCCAGGGGAACTCGCGCTTCCCGACGGAGTCGCTGGCGTCGATGTTCACCACGCAGCGCCGCTCGGTGCTGGGCCTGCCCTTCGTGGGCGGCACCCGCGAGCGCGAGGCGGGCGAGGTGTTCGACCAGCCGGCGCTGAACAAGACGGCGACGGACATCGAGCAGCTGTACCGCAACGAGGGGTACCTGTTCGCGCAGGTGATCCCCACGGTCGAGCGGGTGCCGGCGGCGGCGCCCGGGGGCGAGCCGCGGGTGAACGTGACGCTGGCGGTGAGCGAGCAGCAGCCGTTCTACATCCGCAGCATCTCGTTCAAGGGCAACACCAACACGCACGAGAACGTGATCCGCGAGCGGCTGTGGATCGTCCCCGGCGACGTGTACAACGAGGCGCGGGTGATCCAGAGCTACCAGGCGGTGGGCGGCCTGGGCTTCTTCGAAGTGCCGATGCCCACCCCCGACATCCGGCCCGATCCGGAGACGGGGCAGGTGGACATCGTCTTCAACGTGACGGAAAAGCAGACGGGGAGCGTGAACTTCGGAACGGTGTTCGGCGGAGGGGCGTACGGCGACCGCCGCAGCCGCTTTGCCGGGTTCCTGCAGTACACGCAGCCCAACCTCTTTGGCCAGGGCAAGCAGATCAACCTGCGCGCGGAGTACGGCTACGGGCGCAGCACGGTGGAGGCCGCGTACACCGACCCGGCCATCCGGGGCGGGCGCAACTCGGGAAGCGTGTCGCTGTTCCGCTCGGGCGACCGCTACGTGCGGCTGGGCAACGGCCGCCGGCTGCGCACGGGCGGCTCGGTGCAGTGGGGCTTCCCCATCCCCGGCAGCCTGCGCACGCGCGCCTTCGTGGGGTACTCGCTGTCGCGGACGGAGTACCTGACGGAGGAGGAGAACTGCTCCGGCGCCAGCGCGGGGACCAGCATCTTCTGCCTTCCCGACGCCACGGCCAGCAGCCTGTCGGGCTCGGTGACGCGCGACACCAAGAACCACCCGCTGTTCCCCACGTCCGGCACGCGCCAGAGCCTTACGCTGGAGCAGACGGGCGGGCCGCTGGGCGGCAACGGCAACTACCAGAAGCTGTTCACGCAGGCGGAGTGGTGGGTGCCCACGGGACGGCTGGGCTCGGGCCCCAACGCCAGCCAGATGGCCTTCGGGCTGTCGGCGCGGGCGGGCGCCATCTTCGGCGACGTGTCGCTGTTCCCGTTCGAGCGCTTTTACGTGGGCGGCGTGATGTTCGGGCAGCCGCTGCGCGGCTACCAGGAAAGCACCATCGGCCCGCGGGGCTACAACGCGGGGTGCAACAACAACCTCGAGCTGCAGTGCCTGGGCGACGCCTTCTTCACGGTGTCGGGCGAGTACGCCCTGCGGCTTACGGACGCGCTGTCGGTGTCGCTGTTCGGCGACGCGGGGAACGTGTTCGCGTCGGTGGGGCAGTTCAACACCACGCAGCTCTTTCGCGGCGCCGGCGTGGGCGTAACGCTGGTGACTCCGTTCCTGGGCGCCATCGGCATCGACGCGGCGTACGGCTTCGACCGGCCCGACCCGGGCTGGGAGATCCACTTCAAGCTGAACCAGTAGGTTCCCCGCACGACTGTCCGGCGGACGGTTCCGGACAGTCGTGAGGTTTCCCTCCCAACCCTGACGATGCAGAGACCGATGAAGCGTATTCTTTCGTTCATGTTCGCGGTGGCCGCCCTGGCGGCGGTGCCGGCGCAGGCGCAGCAGCTCAAGATCGGCTACGTGAACTCGCAGCGCATTCTGGCCGAGACGCCGGCCTTTGCCGAGGTGCGGGCCACGCTGGAGCGCGAGTTCACCCCGCTGCGCGCGGAGATCGACAGCCTGGAGGCCCGCCTGGGCCGCGCGGACCAGGACTTTCAGGCGCAGTCGTCCACGATGACCGAGGCGGCCCGCCAGCAGCGCCAGCAGGCGCTGCAGCAGCAGCTGGCGCAGTACCAGCAGCGCGGCCAGGCCATCCAGCAGCAGCTGGCGCAGCGCGAGCAGGCGCTGGTGGCGCCGGTGATGGTGCGCATCCGCGGGATTCTTGAGGAAGTGCGCCGCGCGGGGGGCTACTCGTTCATCATCGACCCGCCGGACGGACTGATCGTGGCGGTTGACCCGGCGCTGGACGTGACGGCCGAC
>DASTVC010000423.1:0-5914 GCA_035759295.1 Longimicrobium sp.
CGACGGTGCGAGCAGAAACCAACCTGTCTCGATACTCGATCCGGGAAACACCTGTCATTCTGAGGGAGCGCCCACCCCGGGGCCGCGGCGTCGCACCGAACCGTCCGGCGCGACCGAAGAATCTCCGTCCCCTCGCGCTGAACCCCTGCCCGGGCAACGCCCGGGAACCCCTTCCGGCGGAAAGATTCTTCGGTCGGCGCCAGGCTTTCCGGCAAGAAGAAGGCGCCGCGCGGGCGCCTTCCTCAGAATGACAGTTTGGCCGGACCTCGTCCGTCGCTAGTCCTGGGCGCGGGCGCCCAGGATGGCGCTGGCGTGTTCGAACTCGGCGACGGCGGTGGCGATCTGCTCGTCGAGGGCGGCAAGGACGCGGTAGTAGCCGGCGGATCCCCACTTGGTGCCGGCGATCTCGGGGACCAGCATGCGCTGCAGGGCCCGGTCCGCCTCGGGGCCGGTGGGAACGGTGTGGCCCTGCTGCTGCGCGAAGGCGCGGAACTGCGCCAGGGCGCCGTCAGGAAGGCGCGGCGCGGCGGCCAGCGCATCCGCCGTGGTGTAGGCGGCGGCGTTTTCTGTGAGGTGCGCGCCGATCCACCGGGTCGGCACGTTCTCCTCCGCCAGGCGCGCCAGCCAGAGCGGCGCCGGCTCGGGTTCCGGCATCACCACGTCGGGGTAGATGCCGCCGCCGCCGTACACGGTGCGCCCGCCCGCCGTGCGGCAGTTGGGGAGCCCCGCGGTGTCGCGCGCGCTGCGGGCCATCCGGTAGTAGTCGGCGCCCCGCAGGTCGCGGTACTGCCGCTGGATCACCCGCCCGCACGGCGTCTTCACGTGGCCGATGGTCATCATGATGATGGAGCCGTCGGAGAGCGGAAAGCCCTGCATAAGCAGCGACTTGCCGAAGGTGCGGCGGCCCACGATGAGCGCGCGGTCGTGGTCCTGCAGCGCGCCCGCCACCAGCTCCGACGCGCTGGCCGTCCCCTCGTTCACCATCATCACGATGGGATAGTCGCGCTCGCGCCTCCAGAAGGAGCGGCGGACGACGACGCTGTCGCGCACCTCTTCCTTGCGGCCGTCGCTCATGTAGACGGTGGCGCCGGCGGGAAGGAACTCGCTGGCCACGCGCGTGGCCTCGGCCACCGAGCCGCCGCCGTTGTCGCGCAGGTCCAGCACCAGCCGCCGCATCCCCTCGCCCTCCAGCTTTCCGAGCGCGGCGTGCAGGTCCTCCGCCGTGCGCTCGCTCATGAAGGTGGTGACGCGGATGTACCCCGTCTGCCCGTCCAGCATGAGCACCACGGGGACGGCGGATTCATCGTCGCCGCGCTCGCGGCGCACGGTGCGCTCCAGCTCCACGCGGGTGCCGTCCGCCCGCTCGCGCTCGAAGGTAAGGCGCACCTGCGAGCCGCGGGGGCCGGCCAGGAAAACCTCCAGCTCCGTGGGGCTCTCCGCCAGGACGGGCGCGCCGTCCACGGCCACCAGCACGTCGCCGCGCAGGATGTCCTGCCGCGCGGCCAGCGTTCCCGGCGCCACGCTGGCGACGACGGGAAGGCCGCCCACGTAGCTGAAGTCCAGCGGCACCGGGTGCAGCCGCCGGCTGCGCAGTTGCTGCTCCTTTTCCGGCGACAGCCGCGCGGCGGGGATGACGTACGAGTGCGGGTCCGCCGCCTCGACCATCCCCTGCACGGCCGCCATGAACATCTGGTGCTGATCCACCGAGTCCGGGTGGTTCACCCGGATCTGGTTCAGCACCTGGCTGAACATCTGCAGGTCCTCGTACGCCGTGCGGGGGCGCGTGGCCCCCGACGGCTGCGCGGCGGCCGGGGCGGCGCAGAGGAACGCCGCCGCCAGCGCCGCGCCCAGCCGCCGGGCCCTCACGGGGCCGTCCCCGCCGAGGCGAGCGCCTGCACCCGCTGCTCGGCGTGCGCCCGGCGGGTGTGGCCGCGGCTGGCGCGCGCCAGGAACCCGCGGTACGCCTCGGTCGCGGCGGCGGCGTTGCCCTGCGCGTCGCGCACCATGGCCAGGCCAAAGTGCGGGTCCGGGTAGTACGGCGCCGCCGCGATCACCCGCTCGAACTGGGCGGCCGCCTCGTCCAGCTTTCCGGTCTGCGCCAGCACGGCGCCGTAGACGTAGAGCACCGAGGGCTCCGAAGTCGTCTGCGCGGCCAGGCCGTACTCCGCCACGGCCGCTTCGGCGTCGCCCGCCGCCAGGGCCAGCGCGGCCATCCGCACGTGCGCCGGATAGAAGCTCAGGTCCTCCGTCAGCGCCCGGCCGTACGCCTCGCGGGCGGCCGTGGGGTCGTTGTTGCGCTCGTGCAGCATCCCGATCCCGTGCTCCAGCAGCGCCTTGCTTTCGTACAGGTGCACCAGCTCGCGCTGGTTGTCATCCTCGCCGCGCTTTTCCTCCAGCGCCCGGGTCATGTCGGCGAGCGCGGCGGGAATGCTGCCCATGTGGGCGTGCAGACGCGCGCGGTCGGTAAGCACGTACGACTTGCGGCGCGCCTGGCTGATGGCGTCGCCGTACAGCCGCAGCGCCTCGGCAAAGCGGCCGCCGGCGTAGGCTTCGCGGGCGCGGACGTAGTGGCCGGCATCCAGCATCATGTCCTGGATGATGCGGGCCTTGTCCGCGTCGGTAAAGCTGTGGCCGCCGCTGTTGTCCAGCGCGTCGCGGGTCCACGCATCCAGGTAGCTGCGAAAGAGAAAGCTTTCGAACTTGCGGTACAGCAGCGGGTCCATGGTCAGGGCCCGGTAGTACAGCGAGTCGAGCGCGATCACCTGCGGGTTGCGCATCAGCCGCCGCTCGCCCTGCCAGTACGGCACCAGCAGGCGGGGGTCGGCCATGAGCAGCGCGGTGTACCGGCCGTAGAACGCGTCGGCCAGCGTCGGGTTGATCTGCGAAGCCCAGTAGAACGCGTCGGCGGCCTCGCGGGGGCGGTCGGCCAGGCGCTGCTCGCCCAGCTGCATGTAGGCGCGGGCGTCGTTGCTGTCGGCCTCGGCGGGCAGCCGGGGGCGGCGCGGCACGTCGCCGGCGCGCTGGGCCCCGGCGGGGACGGCGGCGGCCAGGGCAAGGAGAGCGATGTACGAAAGGATACGGCGCACGGGAGTAGCGTGGTTCGGGGTTAAAGGGCGTGCGAAAGCGGTAAAACGAAGCTGAAACGGAGCCGGACAGCGCGACCGTTGGTGACTTTGGAGATGGAGCGGGAGGGGCGGACCGCGGAACACCGGGTCAGGCGGGATTCGGCCCAAAGATAGCGCTCCGCCCGATTCGCGCAACATCTGTATTCGATCCGCCGGCCGCTCTTCCACGCTAACCATATCGATGCCATAGACTTGTGCGCCTGGTCGGAATCGAGTCGGCGAGATCCGTGAGGAGGGGGCGTCTGATCAGGAAGGACTCGGGATGCCGCGAGTCGAGGGCCCGAATGCGTGTGCGATCCCCGTCTGCGACGGGGAGGCCCTCACCCCCGACGGCCTGTTGCTCGTTCCTCGCAACGGCCGTCGACCCCTCCCCCAAACTGCGGGGGAGGGGTGTTTGCGACTAATTTCTTGAGGCTAATCCAGCGGTTTCCGGAGCGCGTGGAACCCGGCGTTCACATCATCCGATGCGCGACCTGGCGAAGGGTCCGACACTCCGCTGCCTGCGGAAACGCGCCGCCGGTACCCGAAGGCTTCGCCCATTCGCAGAGCGCCGTGGGACGCGTCCGCCAGTGCCAGGCTCGCGACGAGTCACGAGCATCCGACGGTAGATTTCTCAGTCGGCGCCAAGCCATCTGCCCGGCCGCAGGCGCGGTGCGGCGCCTCCTTCGAAATGACAGGCTCGGTTCCATCCTTCCTTATCTTCCCTGTCACCCGTTCACCCGTTCACCCGTTCACCTCCCTCATCCCCGCCGTACGTTTCTTGCATCCCCGTCCCACAGTCACTGATGCGTGACGGACGGGTCCTTCCCCTCCCCGCGGCGCCCCGCCGTGGGGAGCAGTCCGCGCCGCCGCCGTGCGCGGAGGGAAACCCTTGACGCTCGCGCGCCCGCCGCGCAACTGTGACGATGGCCGCCCGCGTCATGGAACGGGCCGGCCCCCGCAACCCTCCCTCAAGCCCCGGAGGTGCACATGGCGTCAGCCCCCTCTTTCACAACGGACCGCATTCGCAACGTGTGCGTGGTGGGACACGGCGGATCGGGAAAAACGACCCTGGTGGATGCGTGCTGCTTTACCAGCGGCAGCAGCAAGCGCCAGGGTTCGGTGGATGACGGAACCGCCCTCACCATGTTCACCCCCGAAGAGACCAGTCACGGCATCAGCATGAACGTCTCGGTGGCGCACGCCGCCTGGATGGACACCAAGATCAACTTCATCGACACCCCCGGCTACCTGGACTTCCTGGGCGAGACGCGCGCCGGCGTGCGCGTGGGCGACGGCGCCCTGGTGTGCCTGTCGGCCGTGAACGGGGTGGAGGTGGGCACGGAGCGGGTGTGGGACCTGCTGCAGGAGCGCGCGCTGCCCGCCATCCTCTTCGTGTCGATGATGGACCGGCAGAACGCGGACTTCGAGCGCGTATACCAGGACGTGCGCGAGCACCTGACGAACAAGGCCATCCCCGTGGAGGTGCCCATCGGCGCCGGCGACGACTTCAAGGGGATCGTGAACCTGTTCAGCGACAAGGTGCACTACTACCACGAGAACACGCAGACGGGCGACTACGAGGAGGCCGACATCCCGGCCGAGCTGCAGCCCATGGTGGACCGCTACTACGACGAGCTCATCGAGACCATCGCCAGCACGGACGACACGCTGCTGGAGCACTACCTGGAGGGCGACACCATCACGCGCGACGAGGCGCTGCACGCCCTCAAGCAGGCCATGCTGCGCGGCGATCTGTATCCCGTGTTCTGCGGCGCGCCCAACCGCACCTGGGGCGCGCGGGCCCTGCTGAGCAAGCTCGTGGAGCTCATGCCCTCGCCGCAGGAGCGGCCGGCGGAGCTGGCGCAGGGCCGCGGCGACACGGTGGTGGAGCTGCGCAGCCTGAACAGCGACCCGTTCGCGGCCCTCGTCTTCAAGACCACCAGCGAGCCGCACGTGGGCGAGCTCTCGTTCTTCCGCATCTTCGGCGGCAGCGTGGCCAACGGGGCGGAGGTGTTCAACGCCACGCGCGAAAAGGCCGAGAAGCTGTCGCACCTGTCCGTGCCCCAGGGCCGCGAGCGGCTGGAGATCGACGCGCTGCGGGCGGGCGACATCGGCGTGGTGGCCAAGCTCAAGGACACGCACACCAACGACTCGCTCAGCTCGTCCGGGCACCCGCTCGTGGTGGCGGGCGTGCAGTTCCCGGAGCCCGACATCGCCGTGGCCGTGGAGCCCGCCACCCGCGGCGAGGAAGATAAGCTGGCCGTGGGGCTGCACAAGCTGCACGAGGAGGACCCCTGCTTCTCCGCCGAGTACAACCCGGAGCTGGGGCAGACGATCGCCCGCGGGCTGGGCGAGCTGCACCTGGAGGTGCAGCTGGAGCGGCTCAAGCGCAAGAACGGGGTGGAGGTGGTGGTCAAGGCGCCGCGCATCCCCTACCGCGAGACCTTCCGCGCGCCCGCCGAGGCGCAGGGCAAGCACAAGAAGCAAACGGGCGGGCGCGGCCAGTTCGGCGACGCGCACGTGCGCATCAAGCCCCTGTCGCGCGGCTCCGGCTACAAGTTCACGGACGCCATCGTGGGCGGGGTGATCCCCGGCAAGTACGTCCCCGCGGTGGACAAGGGGGTGCAGGAGGCGGCGCAGCGCGGCTTCCTGGCCGGCTTCCCGATGGTGGATTTCGAGGCCGAGGTGTACTTCGGCAGCTACCACGCGGTGGACAGCAGCGAGATGGCCTTCAAGATGGCGGGGATCCTGGCCTTCAACGCCGCGGCCGAGAAGGCGCAGCCGGTGATCCTGGAGCCGATCATGGA
>DASTVC010000424.1:0-6008 GCA_035759295.1 Longimicrobium sp.
GTCTCGATGGCCGGCTCGAAGTCCGCCTCCGCGGCGGCGATCCCGGGCGCGGCGGGGCGAAAGGGCCAGCGGGTGTCGTCGCCGTGGGCCAGGCGCCAGGCGCGCAGCCCCTCGGCGCCGAAGCGCAGCTCCACCTCCGCCGGCACCAGCCCGGCCAGGTCGCCGCACGTCCGCATCCCCAGCAGCTCCAGCGAGTGGCGCAGGTCGGGGGGGATGGGGATGAGGGAGAGGGAGCGGCGGCGCAGGTAGGCGGCCTCGCGCCCGGGCGGGACCACGCGCACAGGGACGGCGCGCTCGCGGGTGGCCGCGGCGGCGGCGATGCAGCAGCCGGCCACGCCCACGCGTGCGGTCCACCCCGCGCGCTCCGCGGCGTTCGCCAGGGCGCGGCCCACGCCCGCGTCGCCGCCGTGGCCCTCCATCCCCGTGACGTCGGCCCAGAAGGCGCGGGGGTGGCCGCGGACGGGGATCACGCGCGGCGCGGCGGAGAGCAGCGCGCCGGCCAGCGCGGCGCGGGCGTCGCCCTCCAGCGCGGGCGCGGGGTCAGGGAGCCGGATACAGGCGATCCGCCGCGGCATCATGCGCCGAACCGCAGCAGGCGGGCGGCGGCGCGGCGGTCGGGTCCGTGCGCGGCGTGCAGCCGGGCGGCGGGATCGTGCACCAGCTCCACCTGCCGCTCGCCGGTGCGCGCGCCCCACCCCTTGGCCATCTGCACGGCGCCGGGGCGGCGAAAGCGGCCGCCGGCGCGCAGGCCCGCATGGACGCCGGTGCGGCGGAAGTCCAGCTTTACGTCCGCGCGCCAGCTGGTGCCGCCACCGCCGGTGGAGATCAGCACCGCCGCGTCCGTCTCGCGGGCGATGGAGCGCAGCCGGTGCGCCTCCACCGGCTCCGGCGCGGGGCCGTCGAGCACCACCAGGCCAAAGGCGCCGGTGCGCAGCAGCGTCTCGGCCACCCAGGCGCCCTCCATGGCGTTGTCGGCGGATGGGGGCCGCGCCACCCACAGCCCGGGCGCGGAGTGCCCGTCCGGGCCGCACCACGAGGCGGGATCCAAGGTGCGCGTGGCGTCCACCAGCGCAACGAGCGTCTCGCGGCAGGCGGCCTCAACCAGCACCCGCAGCGCGGCGGTGCGGCCGCTGGTGGCCTCGCCGGCCCAGAGCGTAAGGGCGCGGCGGGGCACGCCGCCGGGCACCAGCGCGTCCAATGCCGCCACCCCGGTGCGGAACCCGGCGCGCTCGCGCGACGGCGCCTGCCCCGGAAGCGGCACGATGGCATCGCCAAAGCGCTTTTCCAGGGCCGCGCGAAGCAGCTTGAGGTCGGGTGCGGCACTCACGGTTGCAGCCTCTGATGAATCCCCGCATTTCGATTTCCGTCATCGCGCGGGTAAAGCAAGAGTAATACCGAATATTAACCGAAACAAGCTCACGCATCGGATCGGCTAAGTGGCCGTATATTGGCTACTTAGCTGCAAGTTTACTGTGAGTGCATGACAACCTTTTCGCCGTATACACTCCCGTTCATGGCGTACAGATGCATTACGCCATGCACACGATCAGGCGATTAGTTTACGCCTTGTACAGCACGCGAAAGTGGCCGCGTCCACAGGGGAGAAGTTACGCGGAGACGGGTATTCCGGAGGGGAATTCGCACGCCAGAGACACCGTCGCCGAATCCGCCACGGTAAGAACATCTGCTCAAGTCGACAGTGCGACTTCGGCGGGTCTCTCCCGGGCGGGTAAACCCGCGGCTGGAAAAGCGAAAGCCCCGCAAACAGCGCGGGGCTTCGCGTCGGACAACATGGGGTGTATCCGGAACACACCGGTGGCGTCTGGGCGCGCCGGCCCGTACCCACCCGAGCGGGTGAAGCCCCGCCGGGCGAGCTCCGCGAGCCCAGGGCGGGGCTTATGGCCTTTCCAGTCCCGGGCTTTAGCCCGGGGTGCCTTGGCCGGGGCGCCTACCCGGGGTTGCTCCGCGGGGCTTCGCCCCGGGCCGCGCGTGGATCAGAACAACGAGATCTGCTCGCCCAGGGTGGCGGGGTCGGTGGGGCGCTGGCCCAGGAGCGTCTGCATCTCGCGGGCGTTGGCGGGGCTGTGGCCGGCGAAGTGGTTGTTGAAGTAGCCGTACACGTCCGTCCCCAGCGCCGCGCGGCGCAGCACCTCGGCCCACTCGTGGATCTCTCCCGAGCGGTCGAACTGCAGGTGCGAGTAGTCGGTGATGTCGCGGTTGGGGCCCATCCACCGGATGTAGTGAAAGTCCGCCGTGGGCCGCTCCGCCAGCTCCGTCATGGTCTCGCGCGGAATCCACTTTCCGTCGCTCAGGGCCAGCGCCGTCCCCTGCTCCGCCAGCAGCGCCAGCAGGTCCGGCAGCACGTCGGGCCGCATCCACCGGTTCTGCCGCACCTCCAGCGCGAACCGCAGCTCCCGCGGCAACGTGCGGATGAACCGCTCGAGGTACGAGAACTCGTCCGGCGCGAAGTCCGGCCCCATCTGCACCAGGATGGGCCCCAGCCGCGGGCCCAGCTGGCGCGCGGCGTCCAGGAACTGCGCCACCACGTCGTCCGCGTCGCGCAGGCGGCGCTCGTGGGTCACCTCCTGCGGCATCTTGAGGGAGAAGATGAACTCCGGCGGCGTGCGCTGCGCCCATCCGCGTACCACCTTTTCCGCCGGCACGGCGTAGAAGGTGGAGTCCACCTCCACCGTGGCGAACGCGCGGGCGTACATCGACAGGAACTCCGCCGGCCGCGTGCCCTGGGGATAGAACGGGCCCACCCACGCCGCGTAGTTCCACCCCTGCGTGCCGATGAGGATGCGTCCGGCCATGGAATCGTTTCGGTGGATTTGCATCGTGAACAAAGCGAACTCCCGTGCCCAACGATACCTTTCCCGGCGGCAGGCGCAAGACGATGGCGGAAGATGCGGGTCGCGCCGGTGCGTCTTTTGTCTGTCTGAGCGGGCGTTGCTGAACCGGCACAAGCGTTGACTTCCTGAGGGAGGCGCCGCACTACGACCTGCTCCCATGATGCAGCCTGGCGCCGACCGAAGGATCTCGCCCGCATTACGGAGGGGATGGCTCCGATCCTCGACGGCTGGCCCCGCAGCGGCGGAGAGGAGATCCTTCGGTCGCGCGCAAGCAATTGCGAATGTTCAAGTTACGCGTGGCGCTCCCTCAGGAAGTCAACGCTCTGGGTGGGGACGTTTAGCAACACCCTCTGAGGGAGGCGGCACCCCTGTGAGTCGATCCGGGACGCCGCCGTTCCGCGAGCGGGGGCCGCGCGTTATCGTTGCATCGCCGATCTTTGAAACTCCGCGCGCGGTGCCCCCGTACGGCACTCCCGTCACCGCCGACGCGCATGAAAATCACGGACGTAACGGGAGCACCGCACATGAGTGAAAAGAACACCTTCGAGTCGATCCTCAAGTGGATCGTGGTCGTCATCCTGGCCTTTGCCGCGCTCAAGATCCTGCTCGGCGTGCTGGGAATCGCCTTCTTCCTGGGCGGCGTGCTGCTGTTCCGGGTGCTGCCCATCGTGCTGGTGGTGTGGCTGATCGTAAAGGCGATCGAGTGGCTGCGCAGCGACCGCGGCAGCTCGCCGACCTCAACGCTGGACGTCTGACCCCAGCCGGACGGCGGATGCACGCGAAGGCCCCGGGCAACCTGCCCGGGGCCTTTCGTGCGTCCGGTGGATACGGATGCGGCACCCCTGCCCCCTTTCCTGCGGCGCGGATGTCCCAACATGGGCGCGGCTTCCCGGCGCTCCGAAAGACAAGGCTTGGATTTACAGGGGTTTAGCACGTACTTTGGATCTCCTGGATCCGGGAACGTGTGTTGCTCATCCTGACCTTACCTGCGTGACGCGTCCCGCGGCGCCGACGACGGATCGGCGGCCCGGCGCGTCCCCGTCCCTGCTTCCCTTCCCCACCTCAACAATACACCGCCATGAAGATCATCAACCACCGCCTGGTTCACGACGACGGCACGCCCTACGCGTTCCGCGCGTCGCCGCACGTGGGGCCCGCCATCAAGCCGCGCTGGCTGGTGATGCACTATACGGCCAGCGCCAACGCCTCAGGCGCCATCAACTGGTTCGCCGATCCCGACAGCAAGGTGTCGGCGCACGTGGTGATCGCCAAGGACGGCACCATCACCCAGTGCGTGCCGTTCAACCGCCGGGCCAACCACGCGGGCAAGAGCACGTGGAAGGACGTGGTGGGGCTCAACAGCCACTCCATTGGCATCGAGCTGGACGGCTTCGGATTCCTGGGCAATTCCGGGCCCGGCAAGTGGCGGTTCGGCGGCAAGTCCATCCCGGACAGCGACGTGGTGGTGGCCACGCACAAGTTCGGCACGCCCACGGGCGGGTGGCCCAAGTATCCGCAGGCGCAGCTGGACGCGGCGCTGGAGCTGGGCAAGCTGCTGGTGAAGGAGTACGCGCTGGAAGACGTCGTGGGTCACGACGACATCTCCCCCGGGCGCAAGCAGGACCCCGGCCCCACCTTCCCCATGGAGAGCTTCCGCGCCTCGGCCAGGCAGCTGTCCACGCCGGGCGCCGGCACCCCGGCGCCGGGCGGGCTCAAGCCCATCGCGCGCTTCCGCGTAAAGACCACGCTCAACGTGCGCAGCGGCCCCGCGCCCACCAACCCCACCGTGGCGGGAAGCCCGCTGCAGGCGGGGACCATCGTGCGCGGCACGGAAGACCAGGCGGGGTGGAAGCGCATTACCGTCGAGGGGGCGAGCACCACGGGGTGGGTGAGCGCGCAGTTCCTGGAGGCCATCCCCGCGGAACTGTTCACGGTGATCGCCACCGCCCTGAACGTGCGCAGCGGCCCGGCCGGCACCAACCCGACGGTATCGGGGAGCCCGCTGAGCCGGGACACCGTGGTGCAGCAGCTGGAGGAGTCGAACGGGTGGAGGCGCATCGTCTCGCTGGGCGCCTCGCCGGTCACCGGCTGGGCCAGCGCGCAGTTCCTTTCCCCCACCGTGGTTCCGGTGGATGGCGTGGGCCAGCCGGCGAACGCGTGAGGGTGTGATGCGACGCCCCGGCAAAAGATGAGCGGATGAATCCGCTGCTGGGACAGCGATAAGCCCCGTTCGGCAACGCTACGCGTCGCCGGACGGGGCTTCACCTTCTTGCGTGGGTAGAGGTCGTCGTGGGGACGGGGATCACGCGAGGCTGGGGCGCGGCAGGTACATCTGTGCCCATCCCATGGAACAGATGTACCCCGCCGTCCGAGTCGGCCGCTCTCGTATATGCCGGTGCACCAACAACATGATTCGGGTCATTTCTTGAGGTCCGGGACTTGCCTTCGGCCGTGGCAATCCGCAGGTCTTTTCATCATCAGTCACGGGAGCGTTGAATGCGTACGATCACGTCTGGCCTTGCACTCGCCGCCATCCTCGCGTTCGCCGCGCCCGTCGCGGCACAGACTCCGCCGCCGCCGGCGCTCACGGGTCAACGCGTGATGCTGGTTCTGGAGCGGGGGCAGTCGGTGGAGGGGGTCAGGGGGCGGGAGGTGCGCGGTACGCTGGTGGCGGCCGACTCGGCCACGCTCTCGGTAGAGCTGCGCCCCGGCGACACTCCGGTCCAGGTACCTCGGGCCGCGGTGCGCCAGACGTTTGTGAGCCTGGGCGTGCCTGACCGGATGCAGAGCGCGGGGCTGGGCGCCGCCGCGGGCATCGGCACCGGCGTGGCGGCCAGCCTTACGTACCTGGAGAACGAGAATCTCTCCACCGGCGAAAACGTGATGGCCGGCGTGATCGGCGGCGCACTGGGCGGGGCATTGGCCGGCGTGCTGTTCCCGCAAGAACGCTGGAGCGATGCGTCCACGCCGGTCAGCCTTTCCATTGCCCCCACCGTGACGTCCGGTTCGCCCGGACTGGCAGTGACCCTCCGGTTCTGAGTGCGTCTGCGCGGGAGATACGCCGATCTCCCGCCAGCTCCCACCCTGCAGTCAGGAGATGGGAATCCGCCGGCGACGCCTCACCTTGTCACCCCCCGCCCCACCACCGCCCCCGTC
>DASTVC010000425.1:0-9707 GCA_035759295.1 Longimicrobium sp.
CCGCCGTCCGCGCAGGCAGGGATCGTGTCCGCCGCCGCGGCCTGGGCGTGCAGAGGGCCGGCGCCGCCCAGCACGGCGGCGAGAACGAGGATGTGTGTTTTCATGGGAGGATGATTCGGGGAAGGATGATCAAATGTTTCACCCCCCGTGCCCGATGGCAAGCCTGGCCGATTCCGTACGTCTGATTCGGGTGATTACGCCGGATCCGCGGGACGGCGCCCTAACACGTACGCGCGGCGGCTGGGATGCTCCACGTCGGGATACGGCTCCCGGATGATGGCCTCCACCTCACCGAATCCCACGTCGCGCAGCCCGGCCTCCACGTCCTCGACCGGGTGGAAGCAGAAGTCCACGGACGCCTGCCGCCCGAACATCTCGTCCACGTGCACCACCTGATCGCCCACGTGGAAGGCGAGGAGCAGCGGTGCGCCGGGCCGCATCACCCGGTGCATCTCCCCGAGCGCCGTGCGCAACTGATCGGGCGAGAAGTGCACGATGGCGTAGAAGGCCACGATCCCCGCCGCCCCTCCGTCCGGCAGCGGCAGCGCCAGCATGTCGCCGGCCTCGAAGACGATCTCCGGATGCCGCCTCCGCGCTTCCTCGACGGCGGCGGACGACAGGTCCATCCCACGCACGTCCACGCCCAGCGCGTGCAGGAACGCCGTCGTCTGCCCACCCGGCCCGCATCCCAGGTCGTAGACGGGGCCGGCGCCGCGCACGTCGCCGGCGAAGCGCTCCAGCAACGCGCGGTCCAGCGGCTTGCCGGCCAGCTCGTCCGCGAAGTGCTCCGCGTACTCCGCCGCCACCGCGTCGTAGAAGGCGCGCACCTGCTCCGGGCCCTGGCTCATTCACGGCCTCTCGGCAACGGATACAGCCGGGTCCACACGCGCATTCCGCTCCCCGCCAGATTGCCGATCACGGCGCCGCTCATCGCCCCGCCCACCGCGCCACCCAGGCTGTACACAACTGCGTCGTCGCGGCACGCGTAGTCGCAGAACGCGGCTACGAACAGTGCGCCCAGCGCACCACCCACGCCCGCGCCGATCCACGCACCGGTAAGAGTGCCGGGTTCGGCAGCGGGCCCGCGCACCCAGATGCTGTCCACCGCGGTGTAGAGCACGGGCTGCGCGGAATCGCCATCCACCACCAGCAGTCGGGCATCCTGCAGCATGCACGTACCTCGGAACCGCTCGCCGAACGTGGTGGAGATCTGCACCTGCGCGCCGGGGCACAACCCTTCACGCCGCAGCACCGCCAGCGCCGAATCTGGATCCTGCCCCGCCGCGCGCGCCGGAATCGCGACCAGCCAGGCGAAAAACAGCAGCAGGCACGGCCTGGCGCGAAGCACTAGATGCGCTCCAGCTCGTGGCGCGTCAACGCATGCTCCACGTCGCCCGTGTGTTTGGTGGATGCAGGCTCGAAGAGCATCACGTGCACCTCTTCGTCCGCAATCGGCCGGTGCTCCACGCCGCGCGGGACGATAAGGATCTCGCCTTCGCCAAGCTCAACGGTGCGATCGCGGAACTCCATCCGCAGGCGGCCCTTGAGCACCAGGAACAGCTCGTCCTCGTCCGCGTGGTCGTGCCACACGAACTCGCCCTGCAGCTTGGCCAGCTTTACGTGCTGCCCGTTCAGCTCGCCGATGATGCGCGGATGCCAATGGTCGCTGAACAGCGAGAGCTTCTGCGCGAGGTTGATGGCGTTCACGGCCAGGTTTCCTGGATGATCGGTGAGGCGGATCGGGATGCCCCGGGCCGCCGGAAGAGGAGCGCGAGCCGGGTCAGGGAGAGGATGAGGACGAGCCCCCACACGCCGCACCAGACTACGCGCCATCCGCCGTACGGTGTCGAGGGAGAGGGCGCGGCCGCCGGTGTGTTCCACGGCCGCACGACCGACGACCACGCCAGGAACGCGTCGCCCACCGGCAGCTTGCCGAACGCGTACGACCGGCGCCCGCGCCACTGCAGCGGCACGCCCAGCACCTCGGGCGAGGCGCGCAGGTCCGCCGCCGCGCGATGGTGCCCGGTCATCCGCGCCGCCGCGATCCCCACCACCGACGCGGGGGCGCTCACGCCCAGGATCACCGGCCCCGAGTCCACGTCGCCCTGGCCGCTGACGCCGCGCGGATACTCGCGCACCGCCGGCAGCAGCCCCGCGAAGCGCGTGGCGAAGGTGCGCTCCATCCCCGCGTACTGCGCCGCCGCCACCGCCGGATCGATCTCGTGGATGAACCGGATCATCAGCACCACCGACTCGCCTCGCGGCTGCGGCAGGGCGGCGTCGTGCGGCAGCAGGCCCGTCGCCGGATCGGCGTGCCGGAGTGCCGCACGCAGCCATGCCTCGGCGGTGCGGGTGTAGCGCGGGTCCAGCAGGGTGCCGCAGGAGCGGAGCGCCGCCGCGCCGACCGCGTTGTCGGCGGGCCACGCCTGCCCGGGGTAGGTATCCAGGAACGGCCCGCCGCTCCGGAACGCCGCGTCCAGCCGCTCGCACGCCGCGCGGAACGCCGTGTCCCGCGCCGCGCCGCCGCCCAGGTGCAACGTCCCCGCGCGCAGGTGCGCCGTCCATCCCTCGTAGAAGATGCCGTGCGGCAGCCCGCTTGCCTCCCCGTATCCGGCCCGCGAGGCAGGTGCCTCCGCCAGCGCGAGCGCCCACCGCGCCTCGTTCAGCGCCCGCGCACGCAGCGCCCCGTCGGACGAGCCGCGCCCCACGTCCACCCACGCGAGCCCGTACAGCGCGAGCGTAAAGACGCGGCCCTCGGGAAACCAGTCCTGCATGGCGTCCGCGTGCGCCTCCAGCTCCGGCTTGAGGTGCGCGAGCTGCGCCATCGCCACGCGCGTGCTTCGTGCGCCCGCCGGGTCCGGCGCCAGGACCACGCGCCCCAGCGCGAGCGCCGCGATCAGTGCAACCAGCCCCGACGCGCATGCCCGCAGCGCGCGCCCCAGGCGCGTCGACGTTCGCGGCGGACGGCTGGCTGGCCTGCGGAGAGTTCTGCTGGCGGGCGTCATGCGGCGGCGGGGGTGGGGAAAGGTCGCGCGGCGGTCGTGAATCTGGTGCCTCGCTGCGCCGGGGCAAGCTGCACCTTCCCACAAACCATGCGGGCACCCGTTTTCGTCGCGCGGCGTGACTACCGTGCGTCGCCGTTGAGCAGTTGGTCTATCTGGATGTCTACGCAGCGATCGGGGAACTCCGCGATCAGCTTCAGACGTCCGCCCATCGCCGCGATCAGGTTGCGGAGCGTACCCACGAGCATGTCGTCCCTCCGCTCCAGCCGCGAAACGGCGCCCTGGTTGATCTGCAGGCGCTGCGCGACGTCGGTCTGCGAAAGCCCGCGCGATTCCCGGATTTTCGGCAGTGTACGACCGGGCACGGTCCGGGTCTGGCTCAGGAGAAGCTCGACCACGCGACTGCAGGCCGCGTCCGTGGTCGGGTAGACCTCGTCCGGCTTCGCGCCGAAGTCATCTTCTGAAGGAGTGGAGACACCGAATCCACGATCCGCTCTCCATTCCACTACCACAAGGTGGCCCTGCAGCGTGGCATCCAGGAACCATCCACCGGATTCGAGCGCCGGCCGGTCGATCGCCAGGCACGCGGTGGGGAAACGTGCCGACAGGCACTCCTTGAGACGCTCCAGCTCGTTCATCATCGAACTTCCTTTCTCCACTCGGCGTCCTCAGTCCAGTTCCCACACGCCGCGCCCGTCGCGCCCCGGCTTTCGGACCTCGACCCTGCCGCTCAGCGAAACGATCTCGACGGATCCGTTCTCGCCGATGTACGTGCTGTGCCGGCGATTCCGGAATCGCCTCACGCGGGGATGCTCTGGTACAACCCGGAGCGAGTCCTTCTGGGGTGGGTAGAGCCTCTGATCGCTTTGCCAGTCCTGGGGAACGTTCTCGGCCCCGGACAACTCATCTTCAACCGCATCCAGGATCGTCGATAGCTGCTCCAGGGCTTCATCGAATGAGCCCACGCCCGGGGCCGCGAGCAGTCTCCGAAAAAATTCCTCGAGGCGTTCACGCTTGGGCACCTCCATCCGTCCACCTCCCCCTCCCACGCCCATGCCTCGCAAGTCATTATCACTTGGAGGGCATAGAACTGTCAAGGTATGTGATCCGCGGCATTTCCTCCATCCAAGGGATCAAGGGTATACAGAAAATATCCGCTGTTCAATCCGTTCTCTTTTCCCGTCGCCGCGCAGACGGAGGCCTCACGCTTTCGCCCGGCAGGTTGCGCGTTGTGAGGATTAACGGTATCCTCCATCCCATGTTGAACATCCGCGCCGCGCACATGTGCCATTGTTGTTGGATGCGCTCCCGCACCACGGGGAGAGCAGGCCACGGCATTGGCGCGCGGGCACGGGTCGACAGCTGACCCGACCGGCCGGGACTGGCTCCCGGCACCGAACGCAGAGACCGCAGCCGCGACTCCCTTCCGGAGCCGCGGCTTTTTCGTTTTTCACCGGCGCACAGGAAAGCACGTTCCCATGTCCACAGTACCGGCCAACCGGCCCATCGCCATCTTCTACGAGCACCCGGAGTGGTTCAAGCCGCTCTTCGCGGAGCTGGACCGCCGCGGCACGCCGTACGTAAAGCTGCACGCCGACGAGCACGTGTTCGACCCCGCCGAGCAGCCGGCGTACTCGCTGGTCTTCAACCGCATGAGCCCCTCCGCGTACCTGCGCGGCCGGGCCAACGCCATCTTCTACACGCAGGCCTTTCTGGCCCACCTGGAGCGCCGCGGCATCCGCGTGGTGAACGGCACGGAGGCGTTCGGCAACGAGATCAGCAAGGCGGCGCAGCTGTCGCTCATCGAGTCGCTGGGGCTGCCGTATCCCAGGGCGCGCGTCATCCACCGCGCGGAGCAGGCGCCGGCGGCGGCAGAGGGGCTGCGCTGGCCGGTGGCGGTCAAGCCGAACATCGGCGGCAGCGGCGCGGGGGTGCGCAAGTTCGAGACGCCCGAGGCGCTGCGGCAGGCGGCCGAGACGGACCTGGACCTGGGGATCGACAGCACCGCGCTGGTGCAGGAGTTCATCCCCCAGGAGGAAAGCCGCATCACCCGCGTGGAGGTGGTGGGCGGAAAGTACATCTACGGCATCCGCATCTACACGCCCGGCACGTCGTTCGACCTGTGCCCGGCGGACGTCTGCCAGCGCGTGGACGGCGCCGAGCTCGACGCGCAGATCTGCGCGGTGGATGCGCCCAAGCGCGGGCTGCGCGTGGAGGGCTACGAGCCGCCGCGGCCGGTGATCGACGCCGTGGAGCGCATCATGGCCGCGGCGGGCATCGAGGTGGGCGGCATTGAGTACATGATCGACAGCCGCGACGGGCAGCTGTACTACTACGACGTCAACGCGCTCTCCAACTTCGTGGCCGACGCGCCCAACGTGGTGGGCTTCGATCCGTTCGTGGTGCTGGCGGATTACCTGGAGCGCGAGGCGGCGGCCGCCGTCGCCGCCGGGGCGGAAAGGGAGGCGGCCTGATGCGATTCGGGTACTGGCTCCCCGTCTTTGGCGGCTGGCTGCGCAACGTGGACGACGAGGGGATGGAGGCCAGCTGGGCGTACGCAAAGCGGCTGGCGCAGCGCAGCGAGCAGATCGGCTTCGACCTCACCCTGGTCGCCGAGCTGAACCTGAACGACATCAAGGGGATGGAGGCGCCCTCGCTGGACGCGTGGAGCACCACGGCGGCGCTGGCGGCGGTCACGGAGCGGCTGGAGATCATGACCGCCGTGCGCCCCACCTTCCACTCCCCCACGCTGCTGGCCAAGCAGGCCGCCAACATCGACCGCATCAGCGGCGGCCGGCTGTCGCTGAACGTCGTCTCGTCGTGGTGGGCCACGGAGGCGAAGCAGTACGGCGTGCAGTTCGACCAGCACGACGATCGCTACGCGCGCACCAGCGAGTGGCTGGACGTGGTGGACGGGATGTGGACGCAGCCGCGCTTCTCGTACAGCGGCAAGTACTATTCGGCGGATGACGCCATCCTGGAGCCCAAGCCGGCGCGCCGTCCGCGCCCCACGATCTACGCCGGCGGCGAAAGCCCCGCGGCCAAGGCGCTGATCGCGCAGAAGTGCGACGCGTGGCTCACCCACGGCGATCCGCCGGTGACGATCGGCGCCAAGGTGGCCGACATGCGCGAGCGCCGGGAGCGGCTGGGACTGCGGCCGATGCAGTTCGGCGCGGCGGGGTACGCGGTGGTGCGCGGGACGGAGGCGCAGGCACGGGCGGAGGTGGCGCGCATCACGGACGTGCAGCAGAGCGCGCGCGGCTACACCAACTTCCAGGACTGGATCGGCAACACGCAGCTGGAGCAGCGGGTGAGCCTGGAGGACTACTCGGTGAGCAACCGCGGCCTGAAGAGCGGGCTCGTGGGCACGCCGGAGCAGGTGGCGGAGCGCATCCTGGAGTTCGAGCGCGCCGGGCTGGACCTGCTGCTGCTGCAGTTCTCTCCGCAGCTGGAGGAGATGGAGCGCTTTGCAGAAGAGGTGATTCCGCTCGTCAACGGCGCGCGGCCGGCAGAGCGCGCGGCGGCCTGATAAACGAACTGCGGGGTGCCAGAGATCCCGACCCCGAAGCGTTGATTTCCTGAGGGAGCGCCACGCGGAACCTGAACGTTCACCATCGCTTGTGCGCGACCGAGGATCTCCTCTCAGCCACCATGGGGCCAGCCGTCTAGCGTCGAGGCCGGCCCCTCGGTTATGCCGGCGAGATCCTTCGGTCGGCGCCAAGCGGCGTTGTGGAAGCAGGTCGTGGTGAGGCGCCTCCCTCAGGAAGTCAACGCTTGTGGCGGTTAGCAACACCTCTGGAGGCATGCCGGTCACCAGCACGGATCGGCGGGATGGCCGTGGCGCGGGATCGCCGAAGCAGGTGCCAGACCCCGCAAGCACGAATCCCCGCCGCTCGTCATCGCGAGCGGCAGGAAGGGTCCGATCCGCCGTCCAGGCAGCCGCTGGCTACCAGTCTTCGCCGCCGCCGTAGTCGCGCCGGCCGCCGCGTCCGCCGCCCCCACTGCCGCCACCGCCCCAGCCTGCGTCACGGCCGCCGCCGTTGCCACGCCCGCCGCCGCGGTTGTATCCACCGCCCCCGCCCCCGTAACCACCCTCGCCACCACCGCTGCCGCCGCCGTATCCACCCGCCCCGCCGCCGTAGCCGCCGCTGCTGCGTCCGTATCCCCCACCCTGGCCCATGTCGGCCGGCTGGTCGCCACCCTCGGGCGCGTTCAGGCGCACCAGGTTGGCGGCCTTGAGGCCCTTGGGCTCTTCGATCACCTCGAACTCCACCGGCTCGCCCTGCTCGAGGGTCTTGAAGCCGCGGCCCGAGATTCCGCTGTGGTGGACGAAGATGTCGGTCCCGTCATCCCGGGTGACGAAGCCGAAACCCTTCTCCTGCGAGAACCACTTGACCGTACCGGATGCGCGTTCCATGGGACGTTGCTTGGATGGGGGGACGGGTGGAGCAGATGGACCGGAGGGCGCCTTGTTTGCACGGATCGTTCCCGTTCCGCACCACCTTTTCGCCCCCAGCGACGGGGGATTCCTGCAGGTGAAAGTAAACCGGGCGTTTACGGGGCCTGACACGAATTTTCGCATCCCCTGAAACGCGTCTTCAGCACGCCGAACACGCCTCGCGAGCGGGTGCGATGCGGGGCGCGGGTGCCCCGATGTGGTGCGCGGCTGCCACGCTGGCCGGGGCGCCGGGCGCGCGCTACACTCTCCGCCGCCGCTCCGCCTCCGGAGCGCGACGCCCGTCCGAATCCGAATGATCGAATCCATCCTGTTCTGGCTGGCCGCGGCCACGGTCGCCGGCTTCGCCGTCGCGTTCGTGGAGCTGGGGCGCGGCGGGCGCAGCCTCAAGCTGCTGCACCTGCTGCCGCCGGCCGACGCGGCGTCGATGCCGTCCGTCTCCGTCGTGATCGCCGCGCGCAACGAGGAGCGGGGGATCGAGCCCGCGCTGCGCTCCGTCCTTCAGCAGCAGGGCGAGCGCATCGAGGTCATCGTCGTCGACGACCGCTCGGACGATTCCACGGGCGCCATCCTGGACCGGATGGCGGCGGAGAATCCCCGGCTCCATGTCGTCCACGTCACCGATCTCCCGGGTGGCTGGCTGGGAAAGAACCACGCGCTCTGGCTGGGCGCCGCGGCCGCGCGTGGCGAGCTGCTGCTGTTCACCGATGCCGACGTGGTGATGAAGCCCGACACCGTGCTCCGCGCCGCCGGCTACGCGCAGCGCGAGGGGCTGGACCACCTGACCGTGGCGCCGAAGGTGATCATGCCCGGCGCGCTGCTCAAGGCGTTCAGCGTGGTGTTCACCATCATGTTCTCGTTCTTTACCCGGCCGTGGAAGGCGCGCGACCCGCGCAGCAGGGCGCACATCGGCATCGGCGCGTTCAACCTGGTGCGCGCGGACACCTACCGCCGCATCGGGACGCACCAGGCCATCGCCATGCGCCCTGACGACGACCTGAAGCTGGGCAAGCTGGTCAAGAAGAACGGCGGCGCGCAGGAGATGGTGATCGGCGCCGAGCTAGTGTCGGTGGAGTGGTACCACTCCGTGCGCGAGGCCGTGCGCGGGCTGCGCAAGAACGGCTTCGCGGGGGTGGATTACCGTATCTCGATGGTGATCTTCGCCACCGTGATGCACCTGCTCTTCTTCCTCTGGCCCTTCGCGGCGGTGTGGATGACGGACGGGTGGACGCGCGGGCTGTACGCCGTGGCCATCGGCATCATGCTGCTGATGTACGCCGGCTCCGCGGCCGCGCAGGGCTCGCCCGTGTGGCACGCCGTGCTGTGGCCCGTCGCCAGCGCGATGTTCATCTTCGTCGTCTGGAACGCCACCATCTACGCGCTGGTGAACCGCGGCATCGAGTGGCGCGGCACCCACTATCCGCTGGACGAGTTGAAGGCGAACAAGGTGTGACTTGCCTGTTTCGAAGGGCTGAGCGCTTACTTCGCGGCGGAGAGCCGCGAAGTAAGCCATCAATTGATCACGCTAGGAAAAGGCAGCAATGGAATTTACTATTTTTGTCGGCGGCGGTTGCTTCGTTCAATAACCATCCTCGAACGGAGGCGTGCTGTGAAACCCACACATTCTTTTAGACTCCTCTTTGCGACTGCCTTAGCAGCCGCGGCGGCTTTGTTCGCAACCCAGAGCGAGCCGGCGTTCGCGCAGACGAGAACCTGCGTGTCGTGGGGTCACGGTTCAGTCTGCGGCTGGGCGCCCGGCTCGTGCGGACCGATTTCCTGCGAACCAACCATAATCTTTCGGTGGGAGGGGGTCTGCCCCGACCGGCCCATATCCGGCCCTTCGTGCACTGGATATGGGGGTGGCGGGGGCGATGGACCGCCAGCCATCGAGTCCATGCCCGGTCCTGACCCGGAGTCCTGACTAAAAGTCCCCACCCGCAGCCGCCGCCATGTTATCTCCGTCTCGCAGCCTGCTTGTTACGTACGGATTCGTGTTCCTCTGCCTCGGATGGGTTGCGGCGGCGGTCTTTGCCTCAACCGGAACACCTTTCCCAGCCGGTTTCGCTCGAGGCGAGGAAGGCGCCCGGTATCGAGCCGTGATCGTCGTTCAAGAGGGGGACTGCAGCGCAAGGATCGGGTTTGTTCACGTATTCTCGCGGCCCCACCTCAGGGCGGCCTACCAGCTCGACGGACTGCTCGTGGGCCGGGGGACGATTGATGATGCTCGCTCACGCCTGTCCGCGTCCGGA
>DASTVC010000426.1:0-2719 GCA_035759295.1 Longimicrobium sp.
GCTTCGTCCCCGACCCCTTCGGCGGCGAGCCGGGGGCGCGGCTCTACCGGACGGGCGACCTGGGGCGGTGGCGGGAAGAAAGTGCGTTAGTGCGTGAGTGCGTGAGTGCGGAAGTGGATCCGGAGATCACGCACTCCCGCACTGACGCACTCACGCACTCACGCACTGCCGTCATCGAGTTCCTGGGGCGCAACGACTTCCAGGTGAAGGTGCGCGGCTTCCGCATCGAGCTGGGGGAGATCGAGGCGCGGCTGCGGGAGCACGAGGGCGTCCGCGAAGCGGCGGCCATCGCGCGCGAGAGCGAGGGCCCCGACCGGCGGCTGGTGGCGTACTGGGTGGGTGACGCGATCGAGATCGATGAGCTGCGCGCGCATCTCTCCGGGCGGCTGCCGGAGCACATGGTGCCGGCCGCGTACGTCCATCTCGACGCGCTGCCGCTCACCTCCAACGGCAAGCTGGACCGCAGGGCCCTCCCCGCGCCGGAGGGAGACGCCTACGCGCGGCGCGGCTACGAGGCGCTGCGGGGAGAGACGGAGCAGGCGCTGGCGGAGATCTGGGGCGAAGTGCTAGGCGTGGAGCGCGTGGGGCGCCATGACCACTTCTTCGAGGTGGGCGGCCACTCGCTGCTGGCGGTGCGGCTCATCTCGCGCGTGCGCCGCGCGCTGGGCGTGGAGGTGGCGCTGGGCGCGGTCTTCGAGCGCCCCGTGCTGCACGAGCTGGCTGAGGCGCTGGCGTCGGCCAGGCGGGCGGAGCTGCCGCCGATCGGGCGGGCGGACCGCGGTGCGCGCCTGCCGCTCTCGTTCGCGCAGGCGCGGCTCTGGTTCCTGGAACAGCTGGGCGACCTTGGGGACACCTACCACGTTCCCACGCGGCTGCGGCTGGGCGGGGAGCTGGACCGGGCGGCGCTGCGGCGTGCGCTGGACGCCATCGTGGCGCGCCACGAGGCGCTGCGCACGACCTTCGTGGAGATCGACGGCGAGCCGGTGCAGCGGATCGCGGAGGAGGGCCGGTTGCACCTCCTGGAGCACGACCTGCGCGGGCACCTGGACACGGAGGCGGAGCTGCGCCGCCTGGTCGCGGAAGAGTCGGCCACGCCCTTCGACCTGGAGCACGGGCCGCTGATCCGCGGGCGCCTGGTGCGCATGGCCCAGGACGACCACGTGCTCCTCATCACCCTGCACCACATCGTCTCCGACGGATGGAGCCGGGGAGTGCTGACCCGCGAATTGGGCGCGCTCTACGCCGCCTTCCGCGAAGGCCAGCCGGATCCGCTCCCCGCGCTGCCGATCCAGTACGCGGACTACGCGGTGTGGCAGCGGCGCTGGGTAGACGGCGAGGTGCTGAAGGCGCAGGCGGAGTACTGGACGACGACACTCTCCGGCGCGCCGGAGCTGCTGGAACTGCCCACCGATCGTCCGCGCCCCGCGCGGCAGGACCACGCCGGGGCCACCGTGGGGATCGACCTGGGTGAGAAGCTCACGGCCGGCCTCAAGGCGCTGGGCCAGCGGCACGGGACCACGCCGTTCATGACGCTGCTGGCCGCCTGGGCCGCGCTGCTGGCGCGCCTGTCGGGCCAGGACGACGTGGTGGTCGGCACCCCCAGCGCCAACCGGGGACGCGCGGAGATCGAAGGGCTGATCGGCTTCTTCATCAACACCCTCGCCCTGCGCGTGGACCTTTCCGGCTCGCCCTCCGTGACCGAGCTGCTTGGGCGGGTGAAGGAGCGGGCGCTGGGGGCGCAGCAGAACCAGGACATCCCGTTCGAGCAGGTGGTGGAACTGGTGCAGCCGGCGCGCAGCATGGCGCACACCCCGCTCTTTCAGGTGATGTTCGGGTGGCAGAACGCGTCGGAGGGGCGGATGGAGCTCCCCGGCCTCAGGCTGGGGGGCGTGGGCTCGGCGTCGTCGCACACGACGGCGAAGTTCGACCTGTCGCTCTCGATGGGAGAGGTGGGCGGGCGCATCGTCGGGGGCGTGGAGTACGCCACTGCGCTGTTCGACCGAGCCACGGTGGAGCGCTACCTGGCGTACCTGCGGCGCCTGCTGGAGGGGATGGCTGCCGACGACCGTCAGGCGGTGGACACGCTCCCGCTCCTGCCCCAGGCCGAGCGGCGGCGGGTGCTGGAGGAGTGGAGCGCGACCGGGGCGGCGGACCCGTCCGCGCAGTGCATCCACGAGCTGTTCGAGGCGCAGGCGCGGCGGACGCCCCAGGCCGTCGCCCTGGTGCACGCGGACGAGGCGCTGACCTACGCGGAACTGGATGCGCGCGCCAACCGGCTCGCGCACCACCTGCGGCGGCAGGGGGTGGGGCCCGAGGCGCGGGTGGGGGTCTGCCTGGAGTGGAGCCCCGATCTCGTGGTCGCGCTCCTGGCGACGCTCAAGGCGGGCGGCGTCTACGTGCCGTTGGATCCGTCGCTTCCCGCGGAGCGCCTGGCGTTCATGGCCCGGGACGCAGGCGTGGTCGCGCTGGTGACCCGCGCGGCGCTGGCCAGCCGCCTCGCTGTCGGCGTGACGGTGCGGGTGGATGCCGACGCGGAGCGGATCGCCGCCGAGCGCGGCGATGCCCCGGCGTCGGGCGTGGCTCCGGAGGGTCTCGCGTACCTGATCTACACCTCGGGCTCCACCGGCCGCCCCAAGGGCGTGGCGGTGGAGCACCGTGCCGCGGCCGCCCACTTCCGCGCGATGGCCGGCACGCTGGGAATCGTGCGCGAGGACCGCGT
>DASTVC010000427.1:0-4362 GCA_035759295.1 Longimicrobium sp.
GAAAGGATTCGAACTGCGTCCGCGAGTGGCCCCCTTTCCCGGCCTCTCCCCCGCAAACAGCGCGGGAGAGAGGTGACGCGCGCCGAGCGTCCGGTGCGCTTCGAGAGGCTACACGCGGCTGGACCATCGGAAACGGGACCGCATTCTCCCCTTTCTCCCGCGCAGCGGGGGAGAGGGGCCGGGGGAGAGGGGGCCTCTCGGGCGCCAGCTCGATTCCCGCCGACGAGCCACGAATCCGGCAACTGCACAGACCCACGCCGTTACATCATGCAATGCGCCGATGCAGCCGCAATGCGGCAGGCGGAGGATCGCCATCGATCCAACTCGTTCGATCTCAGTCATTTAGGTAATCCACCACATCTGGAATACCCGTTGCCCTTGCAGGTCCTGGGCATCGCATCCGTGCGGCCGCCCATCCACACCCGGCGCGGCGGCCGATCGACTGGCCCCATCGTCCCACCCCACCCACCTCGCAGACCGGAGCGTCGCTCCATGGGCGTCCTTTTCCCCATGCGCCACCTCGGAGCCGGCGGAGCGGCCTCGCGCGCGCGCTCCATCATCGCCCGCTTCGGCGTGACGGCCAGCCCCATGGAAGAGCGGCTGCGGCGCTTCGACGAGCTGACGGCGGAGTTCGGCGTGCGGCCGTCGTGGGCCATCACGGCCTGCGTTCTGGACCGCAACCGCCGCGCGATGCAGCGCTTTGCCGAGCGCGGAGTGGAGTTCGCCATCCACGGCCTGGTTCACGACGACCACAGCCGCCGCTCGCTGGACGAGCAGCGCGCCAGCATTGCCCGCGCTGCGGAGCTGTTCCGCGCGGCCGGCGTGCCGTACCGCGGCTTTCGCTGCCCCTTTCTGCGCGGCAACCAGGCCACGGACCAGGTGGTGCGCGACCTGGGACTGCTGTACCACAGCACGCAGCCCGTCGTCTTCGACACGGCGGCGGCGCTGGGGTCATGGGGGGAAGGGGTGTTCCGGCGTACGCTGCGCCACCTGTACGACGGCGCGGTGGACGCGGACACCATCGCCGTGCGGCCGGCGCTGCGGCATGGGGTGATCCACATTCCCGTGGCGCTGCCGGACGACGAGATCATGGTGGACCGGCTGCGGCTGGACGACGAACAGCAGTCCGCCGTCTGGCTGGCGACGCTGGACGCCACCTGGGTGCGTGGCGAGCTGTTCACTGTCCAGCTGCACCCCGAACGCACGGACGAGTGCGCCGCCGCGCTGGCCGCCACTCTGGCGGAGGCGCGCGCGCGGCGGCCGGCGGTGTGGATCGCCACGCTGGAGCGCATCGCGGAGTGGTGGCGCCGCCGTGCCCGCACAAAGCTGGAGGTGATGCCGCTGGACGACGGGCGCTACCGCGTGCGGATGGAGGGCGATCCCGCCGCCACGCTGCTCGTCCGCGGCCTTCCGGGCGTGGACGCGATGCCCTGGCACGGCGCGGACCGCGTGGCGCGCGCGACGGAGTTCCAGGTGGCGGCGAACCGCAAGCCGGTGGTGGGTGTCTCGGCGCGGACGCCGTCGCACGTGCTCGGGTTCCTGGCGGAGGAGGGTTATCCCGCGGAGCGCGGGGAGGACCCGGCCCGCTTCGGCGCGTGGGTGGACGTGTGCGGCCAGGCGAACGAGAAGCACGTCCTGCGCATCGTCGAATCCTCCACAGGTCCGATCGTCCGCCTGGGCCGCTGGCCGGCGGGGGCCCGCAGCGCGCTCTCGGTGACGGGCGACATCGACAGCATGACCCTCCAGGACTTTGCCCTGCGCCTGTGGGAGACGCGGAGATAGGCACCGCGGAAACCCCGTAGACGAACCGCTGACGCTGCCGCGGGCTCGCGAGCCGCAGAGCGGGGGGAACGGGTCGGCCGCACCGTTTCCAGCTGCAGGAAATGCGGGCCCGGCGATCACGACCGATCGCCGGGCCTGTTTGTCGTTCCAGAGCTTATCCCCGCGCAGGCTTATCGCGCAGGCAGCGGATCGTGCACTGGATCGAAGACGTTGAAACCTCTCTCTTCGGCAACGCCGCGCAGTCCCAGGTCGCAGCACATGAGGGAGATCCTGCCGCGCGGCAGGAGTGCCTGGATATACTCGGCGGTGGCGATATGAAGCAGATCGAAACCACCCGCACTGCGCATCCTGTAATTGTCGATCATTCCGACCGCGACGGTAACGAGCGATGCCGGAGGATGAACCACGTGGAAGCGTGTCTTGCAATGGTTGAGGAGTCTTTCGCGTGCTCTGGCGTACGTCTTCTGCCTCATCCGCCCGCTTCGCCGCATCCGGGCGAGGGCGGCGGCCGTTTCAAGGATCACGACGCTCGACACGTAGATGAGTCCGGGTGATCCGTCCAGCAAGGCATCGACCGCCGGCGTCCCCGCTTCAGAGGCGTACGCCTTGACCAGTGCGCTCGAATCGATGAAGTACACGATCGCAAACGTTACGAACGCGGTGCGAACACACGAATCAGGAACGCCAGCCACCGTGGCCGGAGGCGCTCTGCCTGGAACGGAGCTACATTCTGCAGCGTCGGGATCGACACGCCGGCACGGGCAAGGATCTCGTTCAGCGTCTCCGGCGAATCAGCGGCGGTCTCGCTGAGCTGCTGTGCTTCCTCCACGTTCTGCAGCATCACTCCTCCACGGCATCCTCTGTGAGCGCGATCGTAGCGCAAAGCATAACCGTCCGGAGCGTCCGCCGTCAACTGTTCTTCTCGATCACTTTTAGAAGGAAAAGCCTTGCGTCCACTTGGGTTCATCCCTGGCGCAATATGGGCGCAAACCGCATTCATTGTCTCCGGATTCGGCAAGTGTCATCTTACCCAGTCCCTTCCCTGCACGACGCCGCCTGATACAGCCAACATACCACGGACAGGAACATCTCGATGAGTCTCGCGAAGCGCGGTCCCCTGCCCTGGCTGCTGGGCATGGCGTGCGTGGTGATCGTGGTGTCGGGGCTGCGGGCAGCGGCGGGGATCCTGAACCCGATGCTGATGGCCGGGTTCCTGGCGCTGCTCTTTCAGCCGCTCACCCGCAGGCTGCGGCGCTGGGGCGTGGCCGGGGGCGCGGCGGTGGGGCTGGTGGTGCTGGCCGTGGTGCTGGCGGGATTGCTGCTGGTGGCGTTCGTGGGCGTGTCGCTCCGCCAACTGGCGCTGCAGATGCCGCAGTACGGCGACCGCCTGAGCGGGCTGGTGGCGCAGGTATCCACCGAGCTGGCCAAGCACGGGATCGACGCGGGATCGTACATGGAAGGCGCGCTGCGGGGCCCGGAGATCGGGCGCGCGGTGCTGAACGCGTCGGGCGCCATCGCCAGCGGGCTCAGCAACCTGGCGCTGACGTTCTTCATCTTCGCGTTCATGCTGGGCGGCATGTGGGAGCTGGAGCGCCGCGCATCCACCCGCTCGCGCGACCACAGCCCGCTGGCGGCGCGGTTCCTGGCGTTCTCGGAGACCATCCGCGGCTACATGGGGGTGCGGGCGGTGCTGGGTCTGATCGCCGCGGTGCTGGACTACGCGCTGCTGGAGGCGATGGGGGTCGACTACGCGCTGTTGTGGGGCGTGCTCTCCTTTCTGCTGAGCTTTGTCCCCAACATCGGCTTCACCCTCTCGCTGGTGCCGCCCACGCTGCTGGCGCTGGTGGAGAAGGGGTGGCCGTCGGCGCTGATCGTGCTGATCGCCTACCAGGTGATCAACAACGTGATCGACAACGTGATCGGCCCGCGCTTCGTGGGGCGGGAGATGAAGATCTCGGCGCTGCTGAGCTTTCTCTCCGTGATCTTCTGGGCGTGGGTGCTGGGCGCGACGGGGGCCATCCTGGCGGTGCCGCTCACGGTGCTGATCCGCGACCTGGCATTCGGCCCCGCCGACCCGGACGTCGGCGCGCCGCAGCCGGTTACGCCCTCCACCGTGCCCATGCCGCCGGAGTTCGTGCAGGACCAGCCTCCCGCCCAGGACCCCATCCCCGCCGCGGAGGAAGCCGCGCACGACGAAGCCCTGCGAGAGGACGCGCAGGCGGAGGCCATCGAGAGCGAGGACGTGCCGCTGCAGCCGCCCGTCCGCGCCGAACCCGCCATGGACGAGGTGCTGAACGAGGTGGTGTATCCCGACGAAACGCCCCCCGCGGACGAGCCCGCCGTGGAACCGGTGGCCGATCCCGAGCCGCGACGCGAGACCGAACCCGGCTGATCGCGGATCCTGAAGAAGACAGGTTCTCACACGGAGGGCACGGAGGGACACGGGGGTTTGATCCTCTGTGTCCTCCGTGCCCTCCGTGTGAGTGCTTCTGCCGGACTTTCTACTCGCTCAAGGCCTCGGCCGGAGCCTGCGCGTCCGCCGGCAGCGGCGCGGGCTCGATGGCGTGGATCCGGGGGACG
>DASTVC010000428.1:0-3383 GCA_035759295.1 Longimicrobium sp.
TGATGCCCGGCGGCACGGACGACTATCCCCCGCGCGACGCGGCGGTGGACTACCTGGCGCAGTACGAGGCGCGCTACGGCTTTCCCATCGAGCGCCCCGTGCATGTCCGCTCCATACGCCGCGGGGACGGGGGATTCATGCTGGACACCGATCGCGGCGAACGGCTCGCGGCCGCCGTCGTCAGCGCGACGGGCAGCTGGGCGCAGCCGTACATCCCCGACGTCGCCGGGCGCGAGACGTTCCGCGGAATCCAGCTCCACTCCGCCGAGTACCACGCGCCGGGCACGCTCGCGGGAAAGCGCGTGCTGGTGGTGGGCGGCGGCAACTCCGGCGCGCAGATCCTCGCGGAGCTCTCCCTGGTCGCGGAGACGACGTGGGTCACGCTGGCGGATCCCACCTTTCTCCCCGATCACGTGGACGGCCGCTACCTGTTCGACCAGGCGACGGTGCTGTACCGGGCACTGAAGGAAGGGCGCCCGCCGCCGCCCATGGCGAACCTGGGCGACATCGTGATGGTGCCGCCCGTGCGCGAGGCGCGAGACCGCGGGGTGCTGCGCACCGTGCGCCCCTTCGTGCGGATGACGGAGCGCGGCGTGGTGTGGGCGGACGGGCGCGAAGAGGCGGTGGACGCGGTCGTCTGGTGCACCGGCTTTCGGCCCGCGCTGGAGCACCTGCGGCCGCTGGGGGTGGTGGCGCCGGACGGCCGCGTGCGCGTGGAAGGCACGCGTTCCGTCCGCGAGCCGATGCTGTGGCTGGTGGGCTACGGCAACTGGACGGGATTCGCGTCCGCCACGCTCATCGGCGTGGGGCGCAGCGCGCGCGCCACGGTGGATGAGATCGCCGCGGCGCTGCGGCCGGCGGCACGGGACGAGGGGGAAGGGGAGGGCGGATGAAGGCGCGCAGGCCCACGAAGGAAGAGCTTCTCGCCGCGGCGGGGCGAACGGTGCCGGACGTGATCGCGCCGGGGCTGGGGGTGCTGTTCTGCGGGATCAACCCAGGATTGTACACGGCGGCGGTGGGGCACCACTTCGCGCGGCCGGGAAACCGCTTCTGGAAGGCGCTGCACGACGGCGGATTCACCCCGCGCGTGCTGGATCCTTCGGAGGAGCAGCTGCTGCTGCAGTTCGGCTGCGGCATCACCAACGTGGCCGACCGCCCCAGCACCGCGGCGGACGAGCTGTCGCGCGCGGAGCTGATCGAAGGCGGACGGCAGCTGGCGGAGAAGGTGCGCCGATACCATCCGCGCTGGCTGGCGGTGCTGGGGCTGGGCGCCTACCGCACCGCCTTCGCCCACCCGAAAGCCACCCTCGGCCCGCAGGAGGAAACCATCGGCGGCGCGCGCGTCTGGGTCCTGCCCAATCCCTCGGGCCTGAACGCCAGCTACCGCCCCGCCGACTTCGGCCGCCTGTTCGGCGAATTGCGCGAGGCGGCGTGGGCCGAGTGAGGCGCGTGTGGTCGTCGGCCGCTCGCGCCGGGTAGATGAACGTCGCGCGTGGGTCCGGAGTGCGAGCAGGTGAAGCCCCGTTCGGCGAGCGCAAGCGAGCCGAGACGGGGCTTATGGCCTTTCCAGCCGCGGGCTTTAGCCCGTGGTGGGCGGCGGCGTGGATCATCCCATGGTTTACCCGCTCATCTCGCCCGCAGCCGACAGATACGGTGCCAGCACGGCGTCCACATCGGCGCGGACGGATTCGGCGGCGGTGCCTTCGCGCAGCATCGCCCAGACGAAGAGGGAGCCGTTCAGCGCCGCCTGCACCGCGCGCGTGAGCACGTCGACGTCCGTCCCCGGCACCAGCTCGCCCGCGGCGACGGCGTCCGCGACCAGGCGGCGCAGCTCCTGGCGCGTGTCGGCGGCCTGCACGCGCATGTGCTGGTGGTAGTCGGGGTCGGTCAGGTCGATCTGCAGGTAGGCCAGGTGATGCGCCAGTGCCTGCGGCGTTTCGCCCATCTGTGCGATGCACTCCGCATACGCCCGCAGCGCCGCCAGCGGGGATGGATGCGCCGCGCGGATCTGCGCGAAAAAGACCGGCGCGCTGGTGGAAAACTCCGCCATCAGCGCCAGCATCAGCCCCCGCCGCGACCCGAAGCGCTGCACCAGCGCCCCCGCCGTGACCCCCGCCTCCGCCGCGATGCGTCCCAGCGTGACCTGCGCCGGCCCCACCTGCTGCATCACACGGTGGGTCGCCGCGAAGATCTCCTCGTCGCTCGCCTTCCGGGGTCGCGGACTCATCCCTCTTGACAGTTTCTAAAGATGATTTAGAATGGTTTCTGCATCTCGTTTAGTTTAACGCGCCACCAGCACCGGCGCCACGTTTTCGTCAGCGGGACGGCAAACCAGGAGGCGGACGATGAAGCCACTCACGGGGAAGGTCGCGGTGGTCGCGGGCGCCACGCGCGGCGCGGGCCGCGGGATCGCGCGGATGCTGGGCGAGGCGGGCGCCACCGTCTACTGCACCGGCCGCGGCGCGGCCGGCACGCCCTCCGGCGGGCGCCACGCGGGGCGCCCGGAGACGGTGGAGGAGACCGCGGAGCTGGTGACGGCCGCGGGCGGCACCGGCATCCCCGTGCGCGTGGACCACGCCGTGGAAGCGGAGGTCGCGGCGCTCTACGCCCGGGTGAAAGAGGAGCAGGGGCGGCTCGACGTGCAGGTGAACGTGCTCGGCAGCCCCAACGTGCAGGGCTTCAAGCCGTTCTGGGAGGCCGATCTGGCGGAGGACCTGCCCGGATTCCAGTCGTACGTGTGGCCGCACCTGATCACCTGCCGGCACGCCGTCCCGCTGATGATGGAGGGGAAAAGCGGGTTGATCGTGACGGTTCAGGAAAGCCCGAAGCTGGGCTATGGCGGGTCGATGTTCTACGACCTGGGTCCTACGACGCTCAAGCGGCTGATGTACGGGCTGGCGGAGGAGCTGGCGCAGCACGGGGTTACGGCGGTGGCCATCGCCCCCGGCTTCATGCGCACGGAAGAGGTGCTGGCTACCATGGGGGCCACGGAGGAGAACTGGCGCGAAGTGGCGCGGACGAGCAAGGAGGCGCAGAACTGGGGCTTCGCGGGGTCGGAGACGCCGTGCTTTGTCGGCCGCGCCATCGCCGCGCTGGCGGCGGATCCGCAGATGCAGCGCAAGTCCGGCGGCATCTACGGATCGTGGGCGCTGGCGGAGGAGTACGGCTTTTCCGACATCAACGGCGAGCGCCCGCACTGGGGCAGCTACTTCGCCGAGAACTTTCCCCAGTACGCCGACGCCAAGCCGAAAACGGGGCGCCGCTGGGAGCTGGTGGAGGTGGAGGCGGGGTAGGGGCCCTCACCCGGGGCCCTCACCCGGGGCCCTCACCCGGCTCGTTCCTCGCCTGCCCTCTCCCACAAACTGCGTGGGAGAGGGGATAAA
>DASTVC010000429.1:0-4062 GCA_035759295.1 Longimicrobium sp.
AGCGCGCGCCTCTCTCAGAATGACACCGTCCGCTTTATCGGTGCTCTCAATTTCCGGACTCCGTATGAGACTGCGTTCCTCGCTGAGCGGAGAGAACGGCTCAGGGCTTCGTCTCGGGCTCCAGGCGGACGGAGTCGAGGACGCGCTGAGCGAGGGAATCCGTCTGCGGGGTGGCGGGGCCGAGCACCTGCACCTGCCACAGGGTCTGGCCGCGGATCACCGTCAGCATCTCCCCGACGGCGGGTCGCTTCTGCACCACCATGCGCATGGAGGTGCGGATGGCGGGCTGGCCGGACGTCTCCGCGCCCACGTGCGTGTGGGTGAGGTTGGCGACGGCGGGGTTGGCGCGCACGGCATCCACGGCGCCCTGGGCGGAGCCCTGCAGGCTGAGCCCGGTGGTGGGCGTGTAGATCACCCGCGAAACGCGGATCTCCGCATCCCCCTGCGAGCGGCCGTAGCTGTCGATTCGCTGCACCGCCTCGCGCACGGCGGGGTCCATGGCGGCGGGTACCTCGGTGGTGATCTGCAGCAGGCGCCCGGGCGACGACATCGTCAGCCCGCCAACGGTCGTGGGCGCCCACTGGCCCTTGGCGTTCGCGGGGCGGGAGCGGTCGCAGGCGGCAAGCGCGCAGGTGATCGCGAGCACGGCGGCCAGCGGCCGGGAGATGGACTTCGTCACGTTGCTTTCTGTGATGTGGATCACGTCCGCGGAAGCCGTCAGGCGGAGTCCAGGTCGCGGACGATGATGATGCCGCGCTGCTCCGCGGGAACGTACGTCATGGAGATCTGCACCAGCCGCGAGCCACCCTTGAATCGAAAGACGTAGCGAAAGCGCGCCACCCCGGCGGATTCCGTCTCCACCATCGTGCGATATCGACCCTCGAACTCCTTTACCGAGGTGCAGGGCGCCACGTCGTGAAAGAAGCTGCGCCCCACCACGTCGCTCGCGGCGAGCCCGCTGTAGGTGGTCTCCATGGCGTTGAAGCCCAGGATGACCCCGTCGCGGTCCACGGTGATGAAGCCTACGGGCAGGCGATCGCTCTCGGCGGCACCCAGCGAGAGCAGGTCTTCTACCGGCACAATGCGCAGGTCGGCCGCGCACGATGCGCAGAAGCCGATGGGCGGCCCCACGTGCGGCCGGTCCGCGGCGAACGAGCGGTCGCAGAGCACGCACGTGCCCCGCGCGGAAAGAGGCGAGGTTTCCATGCCCGGGAATCTACTGTGGACGTGGGCCTTCGCGGGAGAGGGGTTGGGTGAACGGGTGAACGGGTGAACGGGTTGTACGCCGCCCCGGCCACCACGGGTTGAAACCCGCGGCTAGAAGGGCCATAAGCCCGGTCTTTGCTCGTTCCTCGCAAAACCGGGCTTCACCCCCTCGCGTCCGCGACGTCCGTGGTGTGTGCGATGGGTTGTTGCCAACGACGACCTCTCCACCGCGGTTCGGCTCGCGACGCTACGAGCAGGTGAAGCCCCGCTGGTGAGCTTTGCGAACCTTGGGCGGGGCTTATGGCCTTTCTAGCCGCGGGCTTTAGCCCGTGGTGGCCGGGGCGACGTACAACCCGTTCGCGTTCACACCATTCACGCCCGCCCCGTCCGCCGCTCGCGCAGGTACCACGCGGTCGCCTCGGTGCGGTTCCGCACGCCGAGCTTCAAATAGAGGTTCTGGAGATGGAACTTGACGGTGTTGTCGCTCACGCGCAGGCGGCGGGCGATCTGGGCGTTGGTCAGGCCTTCGGACACCAGCGCCAGGATCTCCGTCTCGCGCGCGGTGGGCGTGGTGGCGTCCTGCACGGCGTCGCTGCGCAGGAGCCACTTGCGCGCGGCCAGCGGAAAGACCAACTGGCCGCGGCACACCTGCCGAATGCAGGTCACCGTCTGCTGCGGCGGCTCCGTCTTGAGCGCAAAGCCGTCCGCCCCGCCCTCGAGCGCCGCCCGCATCGACTCGCCGTCCCCGTAGGCCGTCAGGATCAGCACGCGGACGGCGGGGTGGTCACGCTTGAGGATCTCCAGGCAGCGCAGACCGTTCATCTCCCCCATCTCCAGGTCCAGCACCACCACCTCGGGCCCGTGGGCGCGGACGGCATCCAGCACCTGCTTGCCGTTGGTGGCCGTGGCGACCACCTGCAGGTCCGGCTCGGCCTCCACCAGCGAGCGCAGGCCTTCCAGCACCAGCTCGTGGTCGTCGGCCAGGACAATGCGGTGCTTCTGCGTCACGATTCCGCCGTGGTCAGGGGCACCTCGATGCCCACCGTGGCCCCCGCACCCACGGAGCTGCGCAGCCGAAAGCGCCCGCCGATCATCTCCACCCGGTCGCGCATCCCCTGCAGCCCGAAGTGCCGGCCCCCCTGCATGGCCGCCAGGTCGAAGCCGTTGCCGTTGTCGCTTACGGACATGCGCAGCCGCGGGTCGCCCCGGCGCTCCACGCGGCGCAGGCGCAGGACCACCTTGTCGGCGCCGCCGTGGCGGTAGGCGTTGCTCAGCGCCTCCTGCAGCACGCGGTACAGGCCGATCTTGACGGGCACGGCCAGATCGGGGATGTCGCCGCGCACCTCCAGCGCCACCTGCATGTCCGTCATCGACTCGTGCTGCAGCAGCAGGCCCTCCAGCAGGGGCACCAGGCCGCGCGCCTCCCACTCCGGCGGCCGGAACGCGCCGATAAAGCTGCGTACCTCGTTCAATCCGCCTTCCAGCAGCTGGCGGATGCGGGCCACGCGGTCCTCCGCCTCCGGCGTCATCCCCCCGCCCGACTCCAGCGCACGGCGCAGCAGGTCCAGCTGCGACAGCGCGGCGAACATGTGCTGCACGGGACCGTCGTGGATGTCCAGCAGAATGCGCTGGAGCTCCCATTCGGTCACCTGCATCATGCGGTGGGAGGCGCTGATCTCGCGGGACATGGGGGAGTGCGAAAGTGCGGAAGTGCGAGAGTGCGAAAGTGGGATGCGCGTTGTCCGATCCGGAAACTTGGCATTCGATCCTGTGTGTCCGCCATACCTTTGAAGGATAAGGAAGGGATCGGGTGCGCAGGATCGAAAGCAGTTGCAAGGGATTGGGAACCGGGCACTCGATCCGCTGCTTCCGTCGCACCCGGTTGCGGTGGGGGGAAAGTGCGACGATCTTGTCGGCTCAGGTGTGTCTGTCCCCCCAGGCTTTTGGAATGACTTCTTTCGCTGATGCCGGCACGTCGGGCGCGCGACGGGACCGGGCCATCACCCGCGTTCCGCTGCGCGACCAGGTTCACCACGCCATCGTCGACCGCATTCTGCGCGACGAGCTGCGCCCCGGGGCCCGCATAAGCGACACGGCGCTGGCGCGTGAGCTGGGGGTGAGCCGCACGCCCATCCGCGAAGCGCTGCTGCGGCTGGAGCGCGAAGGGTTCCTGGAGGCCGACATCGGCCGCGGCTTTTTCGTAAAGCCGCTTAGCGTGCGCGAGGTGCGCGAGGCCTACCCGGTGCTGTGGACGCTGGAGGTGCTGGCGCTGCGCGGCACCGGCGCGCCCACCCCCGAGCGGCGGGCGGAGATGAACCGCATCAACGCCGCGCTGGAGGGGGAGGAAGACCCGGAGCGCCGCATCGACCTGGATGGCGAGTGGCACCGCACGCTGCTGGAGCCGTGCGGCAACGAGTACCTGATGGGGCTCATCGCCAGCCTGAAGTCGGTGATCCGGCGCTACGAGTACGCGTACATGCAGAACGCCGGCTACATCCCCGTGTCCACCCGCGCCCACGACGAGATCGCCGAGCTCGTGACCGCGGGTGACGTGGAAGGAGCGGTGCCGCTGCTGGAGAACAACTGGCGGTTCACCATGCAGAGCCTGCTCGGCTGGCTGAACGAGGTGGTGTGACCCACTGAGGCCGGTGCGAAGGCAGGCGCCCCCCTCCCCCGCAAACAGCGTGGGAGGGAGTTTTTTCCCGGCGCCCCGATTCATACCGCGTTTCGTAGGATAGTTCTGGTAAATCGGCCACCGTCCCGAGGGCGGCGTAGGGCAGACTACATCGCGCTCCGGACAGAGATCCTTCGGTCGGCGCACGGGCTGGTACGCGATTCCGCGGGTGTCGAGCGGGC
>DASTVC010000430.1:0-7071 GCA_035759295.1 Longimicrobium sp.
GGCCCGCTCACGCGCATGGGCGTGTGGAAGATCCTGCAGGCGCACGTGAAGGGCGCGGGGATCGAGAAGCATGTCACGCCCCACACGCTGCGCCATTCGTTCGCCACGCACCTGCTGGAAGGCGGCGCGGACCTGGTGGCCGTGCAGGAGATGCTTGGCCACGCCGACATCAGCACCACGCAGATCTACACCCACGTGGACCGCAGCTACCTGCACCAGACCCACAAGTCCTTCCACCCCCGGGCGTAGATCACGGTTCCGGGATGCGGATGACGCCGATGCCGAGAGGCATTCCCCGGCCTGCCCCAAACCGCGCCCATCCACATCTCCCGGGCCAATGTGTGGCCACGATCCTGCAGCCTGCCCCGGAGATCTCAGCGCGCCGGAGCGCCGGCCTTCCCCGCGATAGACGCTGTCCGGGCTCAGGAGCAGCATGAGGAGACGCGTCGTACTGATGTGCACGTTGCTGGCGGTGCTGCTGGTGATCGCGGCGCCCATCCTGCTGGCGATCGGTGTGGCCCATCGGGAAGGCCTGGACGCCGAGAAGCACCTGGTGCTGGGCTACGCGCGCGATGCGCTCTTCCGCTCAGAGGCGACGACGGACCAGATCGCCGCGGGAATCGAGGCCCTGGCAGCGTCGGAGGGAGCCGACCCGTGCTCCGCGCGGAACCGTGCGCTCATGGACAGGATCGACGTCGCTTCCAGCTATCTGCAGGCGATCGGAAAGATCTCCGGCAATCGCCTCGTGTGTTCTTCGCTGGAAGGGATCAGCCACGGTCTCGACCTCGGCCCCGCCGACGTGATCCAGCCTACCGGCGTAAAGGTGCGGACGAACGTCGAGTTTCCCTTTGCCCCGGGAATTACCTTTCTGGCGGTCGAGCGCGACGGCTACGTGGCATTCGTGCACAAGACCCTGCCCATCGACATCACCACCGACGCGAAAGACGTCTCGATCGCCACGCTCGTGGGGTCGGGGCCGGAAAGCGTCCTTACGTCGCGCGGCTTCGTGAAGCCGCGGTGGCTCGCCAGGCTTCGCCGGGGAGAAGAAGCGGCGTTCGTGGACGACGGCTACGTCGTTGCCGCCGTCGCGTCGCGCCGATACTGGATCGGGGCCGTCGCCGCCCGTCCGGTGGCCCTGCTGAATGCGCGGGTGCGCGCCGTCGCGACGGTCATCGTTCCCGTGGGGGTGCTGGCCAGCATCGCGCTCGCGCTGGCGGCCATCTACCTCTACCGGCTGCAGCTGGCGATGCCCGCCGTCATCCGGGCGGCCCTGAAGCGCAACGAGTTCTTTCTGGTCTACCAGCCGGTCGTCGAGCTGCAGACGCGAACGTGGATCGGGGCCGAGGCGCTGCTTCGCTGGCGCCGCTCGACCGGCGAGATGGTGCGTCCGGACCTGTTCATCCCCATTGCCGAGGACTGCGGTCTGATCCGGCGCATCACGGCGCGGGTCGCTCACCTCGTCGCACGTGACGCGGCGGGACTGTTTCAGCAGCACCCGGAGTTCCACCTGGGGATCAATCTCTCCTCGGCCGACCTGCACGACGAGGCCACGGTGGGGCTGCTCATGCAGGTGTCCGCGGCCACGCAGGCAGGGCCGGGCAACCTGATCGTCGAAGCGACCGAGCGCGGGTTCGCGAAGCCCGAGTTCGCGGGAAAGATCGTCGGGGAGCTGCGCTCGCGGGGGATCCGGCTGGCCATCGACGATTTTGGCACCGGCTACTCCAACCTTTCCCAGCTGCAGAGCTTCGAGATCGACTATCTCAAGATCGACAAGTCGTTCGTGGACACCATCGGGACCGACGCCGCGACCAGCCAGGTGGTGCTCCACATCATCGAGATGGCCAAATCGCTCAACCTGGAGATGGTCGCCGAAGGGGTGGAGACCGAGGCGCAGGCAGAGTTCCTGCGGGACCGGGGAGTCCAGTACGCCCAGGGCTGGCTCTTCGCAAAGCCGATGATGTTCGAAGAGCTGCGGACCGCGCTCGCGGCCCGGGCCGCAGCGGCGAATCGCTGACTTCCCTGCGCCGCGACATCGTCCAGAGAAAGCTGGACACGATCAAGCAGGAGGCGCCGCACGCCTACAAGGGGATCGGTCCGGTGGTGGATACGCTCACCGGCGCCCGCCTGGCACGCCCCGTGGTGGAACTGACGCCGCTGATGACGATCAAGGGTTGATCTCGACAACCTGACGCCGATAGCGAATCCGCAAAAAGGCTGCGTCCCGAAGATCACTGTCATCCTGAGTGGAGGCGCCGCGCGAAACCGTCTTCCCGCTCCACGACCGTGGCGCCGACCGAAGGATCTTTATCGGAAACGGGAGGGCTCCTCGCGTCGGACCCGACGTAGCCGAACGGATCGTGCGCCCATCGTAAAGATTCTTCGGTCGGCGCCGGACTTTCAGCGAGAGGCAGGTTGTGCGTGGCGCCTCCCTTCAGAATGACAGCGGCCGCCTTGATTCTTCCCGGATTCCGGATATTCCACCGTGAAAATCACGAAGCCCCTCCGGAATCCGGAGGGGCTTCGTTTCGTCTGGCCTGACCGCGGCTAGCAGCGGCCGTCGGCGCTGGGGCACTGCGCGGGGTTGCAGCTCACCGGGCAGCTGGCGCACGAGCCCAGACAGCTCTGGTAGCAGGTGATCTGGGGCTGGTTGCACGTGTCCTGGTAGCTGCACTCGCAGCTGTTCCAGCAGCTGTCCGCGTCTGGGCAGGTGGCGCCGGTCTCGCGCCCGCGCACCGTTCCGCGGCCGTTTCCGCCCGCCTCGGTGGTGGGGAACGACTGTACGTCCAGCGCTTCGAGGGTCAGGGTCAGTTTGCGCATGGGTACCTTCCGCTCGCGGGGATAAGAGGATGTGCAGAGTGTCGGCAAGCAGATGAAGTGTTGCGCTCCACCAGGCACCGCACAAGCAAACTTTCGTCGCCGGGCGGCTCCAACAGAGCCCCATCAGATGCCTTCACGTCGAAAATTCCCCAGCGGACCCCGGTTGCGTGCATGCACCGTGCGAAAGAATTACCGGGAGACGGTTGAGGCCGCGAACGGCCGCGCGAGGGTGAAGTGGTAGACGGGCTGCTTGTTCTCCATCATCACGTGCACCGCGCCGGCGCTCCGCAGCTCGGCCAGGGCGCGGCCCAGCTCGGCCTGCAGCGCCTTCGCGTGGTCCTTGCCCACCTCTTCCAGCATCTCCGCCTCCAGCTCCCACGCGCCCGCTAGAGGATTTGCCGCCGCGCCGCTGCCTGTGCGCGGGCCGACGGGGACGGCGAAGCGCTCGTGCGAGACGTCCACCGTGGTGCCGAACTGGTGGGCGCTGGTGGTGCGGGCGGCGTAGGAATTGGTCCTGCGCAGGTCCTGCTGCGCCTCGTCGGTGCGGATGGCGGAGGTGATCTTCATGCGGTAGCGCGGCAGCCCCAGGCGGTCCAGGCGCGCATGGAAGCGGCGGCCCAGATCCTCCAGCATCGCCTTCGTGTCCGGCGTGACATAGGGCGCCGAGTGGTCCATGCCGCGCAGGATCCAGTACTGTGTGCTGTCGCCCAGCGGCACCAGGCGGCCTGCCTGCACCAGCCGGTCGATCTCCGCCTGCCCGGAGACGCTCACGCCCAGCCGCTGGGCGCTGGCCACCTGCTCCGCGTTCTTGTCCAGCCGCAGCTCGCCCACCTCGCGCGCCTTGAGCCGCGGCACCTTCGCGAACGCCGCCGCCACCGCCGTGCTCTCCGCCGCGACGCGGGTGCGCGCCGCCGCGGAGTCCGCCGCCGTCATCGGCCGCGGAGGTGCGGGGCGGGGGACCGGCTGCTCCGCGCGCGGAGGCGCCGCCTTTGCCTCGCGGACATATCCTTCGTGCTCATCCCCACCGCACGCGGCGGCGAGAACCGTAAGCATCGACAACCCCATCCAGCTTCGCGTACCGCGCATCCCATTCCCTGTGCAAGTTACTCTCGCGCAACGGGTTCGGCCCGGGCGAGATGCGTGCCACGGCCACGTCGACGGTCGTTCGCCAGCCCGGTTCGAAGGCGGTTGCCATCTCGACGACGGCCTGCCCTCATCGCCGCCGCTCTCCTCTGTCCATCTCACCGCCGCGGGTCCAATCAGTTGATGGCGGAAAATCGAAGGTACGGGTCCGACCATTTGCACGTACCCGCCGTATCAACCCCATCACCCGACCCATCGGAGGAAACCATGTGGACGTGCTCGACCTGCGGTGAAGTTCATGAGGCACCGTTTTCATCGTGCTGGAAATGCGATGGCTCGCCGGCCGAGGGGGCCGCATCAGCGGCGAAGGGCAGCGCGTCCGCGGCACAAGGCACCGTGTCGGCGGCGCAGGGCACCGCGACCGTCCGCGTAACCCCCAGCCAGCCGACCGTGTCGGTGGCCAACTTTGGCCCGGCAAGCAAAAGGCGCTACGCCGAAGCGTACACCTCGGCGCGCACCTTCAGCTTGATCGGCAAGGTGGTCAAGGTGATCGGCCTGCTGATGTTCATGCTGGGTGTCGCGGCGCTCATGTCGTCCGGGGGGAGCAGAAACGAGTATGGAGGAGGAGGGGATCCGGCCGCGGCAATGATGGCCGGGCTTACCGCCATCCTGGGCGGGGTTGTTTTCATGATGGGGCTCTTCATGGCCGCCCAGGCCCAGCTGCAGATGTCGTCCCTGGACACCGCCGTGAACACCTCGCCGTTCCTGACCGACATCCAGCGGGCAGAAACGTTGCGGCTGCGCGCGGGATAGCCGCGCCGGACCCGGCCAGCAAGGACGAGGACAGCAATCGCCCTCCGATGGTCCACCACCCATCGGAGGGCGATCGTGCTCCCCAGCCCATTCTCGTGGATCGGGTTCGGCTCACACCATTCGCATCAAGAAATCGACGGCGGTTCTGCCTGCGCGGAGCCAGCGGAGTCGCCACGGGAAAACTCCGCTGACTCCGCTGACTCCGTGTGAGGCCCGGTCTTTTCCCGCGTCAGCGGGCAGCCTTCTGCGTGGCGATCCAGCGGTCGATCCTGGCTTCGAGCACGTCGAGCGGAAGCGGGCCGTCTTCCAGAATGGCGCGGTGAAACGCCTTGATGTCGAAGCGCGGGCCCAGCGCGGCCTCGGCGCGGTGGCGCAGCTCGGTGATCTTCATCTGCCCGATCTTGTACGCCAGCGCCTGGCCGGGGATGGCCGCAAAGCGCTCCACCTCGGCCTGGATGCCGGTCTCGCTGCGAGGTGAGTTGCGGCGCGCGTACTCCATCGCCTCCTCCAGCGTCCACCCCTTGGCGTGGATCCCCGTGTCCAGCACCAGGCGGATGGCGCGCCACAGCTCCGACGACAGGTGGCCGTAGTACTGGTACGGATCGGTGTACAGCCCCAGCTCCTTCCCCAGCGTCTCGGCGTACAGCCCCCATCCCTCCACGTACGCCGTGTATCCGCTGAAGCGGCGCAGCCGGGGCAGGTTCTGCATCTCGCGGGCGATGGAGATCTGGAAGTGGTGCCCCGGCGAGCCCTCGTGAATCAGCAGCGTCTCCATCCCGTAGCGCGCGCGGCTGGGTGGGTCGTAGGTGTTCAGAAAGAACACGCCGGGACGGGCTCCGTCGGGGCTGCCCGGCATGTACGCCCCGTTGCTGAAGCTGCGCTCGCGGAACGGCTCCACCGGCCGGATCTCGTAGCTCGCGCGCGGCTGGAGGTCGAACAGCCGGCCGGTGCTCGCGTCGATGCGCGCCTGCGCGGAGCGAAAGTCCGCCAGCATCTCCTCGCGCGTGGTGTAGCGCAGCGCCGAGTCCTGCTGCACGTGCCGCATGAACGACGGCAGGTCGCCCGTCCACCCTACCTGCCGCATCACCCCTTCCATCTCACGGTGAATGCGGGCCACCTCGCACAGGCCGAACTCGTGGATCTGCTCCGGCGACAGGTCCGTGGTGGTGCTGGAGCGCACGGCGGCCTCGTACCAGGCGCGGCCGTCGGGAAGCGCGGAAAGGCCGGCGGTGGTGCGCGCGGCCGGGATGTATTCGTCGCGCACAAAGGCGTGCAGCTTGCGGAACGAGGGGACCACGCGGTCGCGGATGGCGGCCGTGTATTCCGCCGTAAGCCGTTCGCGGTCCGCCCGCGAGAACTCCGCCGGCATGTTCGTGATGGGCCCCCAGAACAGGCTCTGCGTGGGATCATCGACCACGTGCGCCGAAAGCTGCGGCAGCACGCGCTCCATCAGCACCCGCGGCTGAACGACGCCCGTCCGCATTCCCTCGCGCATGTTGGCGATGGTGATGTCCACGGCCTGCTCGAAGCCCCGGATGCGCGACAGGAAATCGTCGTAGTCCTTTACGGTGCGAAAGGGGTGCACCCCGGTGCCGGCGCCCATGTCCGCGAAGTCACTGGTCCAGTTGAAGAACTGGTTGAGCGGCAGAAGGTGCCCGGGGAACCGCTCGCCCTCGCGCAGGTCACGCAGGTCGTGCCGGAACACCGCGTACGTAAGCCGGTGCTGCTCGTCGAGCGCGCCGGGGTCGATGGCCTGCAGCAGCGCCTCGTACTGGCGCGTCAGCGCCTGGCTGCGCGCGCGGACGTCGGGCGCGAACGGTACCGTATAGAGATGGTTGAAGCGGTCGTCGCCCACGGAGGTGGCAAAGTCCGGGGCCAGCGCCAGCTGCGCGTCGAACCAGGCCTCTGCCAGCGAGTCCAGCCGCTGGTTGGCGTCTGCGGCGGATGCATTCTGCGCGACCGCAGCCTGTGCATGCGCGGCTGTCCGCGGCTGCGCGGAAAGGACCAGGCACAGGACGGCCAGGGGAAGGGCCATTTTCACCGGAGTCTCTCCATCGGGGGGTGGTGATGATCCGTCTCCGGACAGCACCTGCGGAATATTGGCGCCTCGTGGCTCCCGGGCAACGATGTCCTGCAAAGGCGGAGAGAAGGTCCTTCGTCGCGCGCAAGAGATTGCGTACGTTGGGGTTCCGCGTGGGGCTCCCTCTCAGGACGTCAACAGCTTCTTCCGGATTCCTAAATTCACCCGGAGCCAGCGGAGTCGCCGTGAGAAAACTCCGTTGACTCCGCTGACTCCGTGTGAGAGGGTTGTTGCTAAACCATCCAAAGCGTTGATTTCCTGAGGGAGCGCCACACGTA
>DASTVC010000431.1:0-10568 GCA_035759295.1 Longimicrobium sp.
GACTTCGTGGAGATGTTCGTCGGCGTGGGCGCGAGTCGCGTCCGCGATCTCTTCGAGCAAGGCAAGGCGCACGCGCCCTGCATCATCTTCATCGACGAGATCGACGCCGTGGGCCGGCACCGCGGCGCGGGGCTGGGCGGCGGGCACGATGAGCGCGAGCAGACGCTGAACCAGCTGCTGGTGGAGATGGACGGGTTCGAGGGGAACGACGGGGTGATCCTGATCGCCGCCACCAACCGCCCCGACGTGCTGGACCCGGCGCTGCTGCGGCCCGGGCGCTTCGACCGCCAGATCGTGGTGGACGCGCCGGACCTGCGCGGGCGCGAGGGGATCCTCAAGGTGCACACCCGGAAGATCCCCATGGCCGACGACGTGAAGCTCAACACGCTCGCGCGCGGCACCCCCGGCATGTGCGGCGCCGACCTGGCCAACCTGGTGAACGAGGCGGCGCTGCTGGCCGCCCGCCGGGGCCGCGACAAGGTCTACATGACGGACCTTGAAGAGGCCAAGGACAAGGTGATGCTGGGCGCCGAGCGCCGCTCCTTCGTGATGAAGGAAGAAGAGCGCCGGCTCACGGCGTACCACGAGGCCGGCCACGCCGTCTGCGCGATGACCGTCCCCGGGACCGACCCGCTGCACAAGGTGACCATCGTTCCCCGCGGCCGCGCGCTGGGGCTGGCGTTCACCCTGCCGGAGGACGACCGCGTCTCCATCACCCGGCAGCAGGTGGAGGCCAAGCTGGTGATGACGTACGGCGGCCGCGCGGCGGAAGAGCTGGTCTTCGGCCGCGACCGGGTGACGACGGGCGCGTCGAGCGACATCTCGCAGGCGACCAGCCTGGCGCGGCGCTACGTGACGCAGTGGGGGCTGTCGGATGCGGTCGGTCCCGTCGCCATCGCGGAGAGCGAGCAGGAGGTCTTCCTGGGCCGCGACCTGGGGCACCGTCGCGAGGTGTCGGAAAAGACGGCGGAGCTGGTGGATTCCGAAGTGACGCGGGTGCTGACGGAGGCGCTGCAGCGGGCCCGCAACACCCTGCGCGAGCAGGAGCAACTGCTGCACGCGGTGGCCACCAACCTGCTGGAGCGCGAGACGCTCTCCCGCGAAGAGGTGGACCTGCTGATGGCGGGACAGGCGCTGCCGCCCATCAAGTCGCTGGAGATCGGGCCGCCCGCCATCGAGGAGGTCGCGACGCCCGCTCCCGAGCGGGTGAAGTCGCCCACGCCGGAGCTGAAGCCGCGGCTGGCGTAAGGGCGGTACGAGGGTACGGGGTACGGAAGGTACGTACTCTGGTGGATGCGGGGCGCGAGGGTGAGCGATGGCTTGCCTTCGCGCTTTTGCTTTCGATAGGTTCGCGGGTATGGAGACGACAAGTACCGAGTTCCGAGTGCCTGGTGCCGAGGGCGGTGTGACGGAGGGTGCGTCGCGTCCCTACTCGGTACTTGGTACTCGGCACTCGGCCCTTCCGTCCCCGCGCTGGGAGCTCCGCCGTGGCGCGCTGCTGCTGGACCGGCCGGTGGTGATGGGGATCCTGAACGTCACGCCGGACAGCTTCAGCGACGGCGGACGCTTCTTCGATCCGGCGGACGCCATCGCCCGGGCGCGGCGGATGGCGGAGGAGGGGGCGGACCTGGTGGACGTGGGCGGCGAGTCCACGCGGCCCGGCGCGCCGGCGGTGTCGGCGGACGAGGAGGCGGCGCGCGTCGTTCCCATCGTGCGCGCCATCCGCGAGGCGCTGGACCTGCCGGTGTCGGTGGATACGCGCAAGGCGGCGGTGGCGCGCGAGGCGCTGGCGGCGGGGGCGGACGTGATCAACGACGTCTCCGGGCTGGCGGATGGGGAGATGGCGTCCGTCGTCGCTCCCTCCGGCGCGGGGCTGGTGCTGATGCACATGCGCGGCACGCCGGAGACCATGCAGCGGCTGACGGACTACGGGGACGTGGTGGACGACGTGGCGGCGGAGCTGGCGGAGTCCCTGGCCCGCGCGGACGCGGCGGGGATCGCGCGCGAGCGGGTGGTGCTGGACCCCGGGATCGGCTTTGCCAAGACGGCGGAGCAGAACCTGGAATTGATCGCGTCGCTCGGCCGCATGGAGGCGCGGCTGGGGCGGCCGCTGCTGCTGGGCGCGTCGCGCAAGTCGTTCATCGGCGCGCTGCTGGGCGGCGTTCCGGCGGAGGCGCGCGACGCGGGGACGGTGGGCGCGTGCGTGGCCGGGCTGGCGCGCGGCGCCCGCCTGTTCCGCGTGCACGACGTGCGCGCGGCGCGGCAGGCGCTGGACGTGGCGTGGGCGGTCCTCCGCATCCCCGCGAGGGCGCCGTGAACGGGCTGGTGGAGCGCTTCGGGTTCCTGGCGCCGGACTGGAAGGACCTGCTCGAGATCCTGATCGTCGCGGCCGTCATCTACCGCGTCCTTCTGGTGCTGGCGGGGACGCGGGCGATCCAGATGCTCCTGGGCCTCTTCGTCGTCGTGGCGATCTACGCCGGGGCGCGGGTGCTGGACCTGTCGCTGGTGGAATACCTGCTGGAGACCGTCTTCCAGTTCGGGGTGATCGCGGCGCTCGTGGTCTTTCAGCCGGAGCTGCGCAGCGCGCTGGCGCAGCTGGGGCAGAACCGGCTGCTGCGCTTCTTCTCGCGGCTGGAGCAGACGGCGGTGGCGGAAGAGGTGGTGCAGGCGGTGGAGGAGATGTCGCGCGGCAAGATCGGCGCGATCATCGCCATCGAGCGCAAGCTGGGGCTGGGCGAGTACCTGGAGAGCGGCACCATGCTGCAGGCCCGCGTATCCGACGCGCTGCTGCTGAACATCTTTACCCCCTACTCGCTGCTGCACGACGGCGCCGCCGTCATCCGCGGCGACGACATCGTGGCGGCGGGCGTCATCCTGCCCCTCACCCAGCAGCCCGTCACCGACCGCTCGCTGGGCACCCGCCACCGCGCCGCGCTGGGGCTGTCGGAAGAGACGGACGCGCTGGTGGTGGTGGTGTCGGAGGAGACGGGGTTCATCACCCTGGCCCACGGCGGCCGCCTGTTCCGCAACCTGAGCCCCGACGAGCTGAAGGAGATGCTGATCGAGGGCCCGCCCCCCCTCTCCGCCGCCAACGGCCGCGGCGCGCTGGCGGGGAGCTGAGCGGCGCGCGTCGCCTCTCCGGGCGGTGGTGCCGGACCCGGGAGGCCCCATGCCGGCTTCCATCTTTCACGCGTCGTCCCAGCTCCGTTCCCGGCGGTTGAAACCGCAGCTGCAAGCTCACGAAGTCCGCCTTCGCGGACTGCCGGTGCGGCTTGCTCGCACCTGCGCCGCGGCGTACGTTCCTGCGCTATGAACGTGGATGAGCTCAGGGCGCGGGTGGCGGAGGTGCGCGAGCGGATCGAGGCCGCGCGGGCACGGGCCGGGCGCACGGACCCGGTCACGCTGGTGGCCGTCACCAAGACGCACCCGGTGGACGTCGTCCGCGCGGCGATCGGGGCCGGCATCGCCGACGTGGGCGAGAACCGCGTGCAGGAGATGGACGAAAAGGTGGCGGAGATCGGGCGCGGCGCCGTGCGCTGGCACCTGATCGGCCACCTGCAGCGCAACAAGGCCGCGCGCGCCGTCGCCATCGCCGACCTAATCCACTCGCTGGACTCCGTCCGCCTGGCCGAAGCGCTTTCCGCCGAAGCCGTGAAGGCGGGCTTGACCGTCCCCGCGCTGGTGCAGGTGAACACCTCCGGCGAGGAGAGCAAGTTCGGGCTGTCGGCGGATGAGGCGGTGGATTCGATCGGCAGGATGGCGGGGCTGCCGGGACTGCGGCTGGAGGGGCTGATGACGATGGCGCCGTTCACCGACGACCAGGCCGTCATTCGCCGCACCTTCGCCGCCGCCCGTGCGCTGCGTGAGGACGTGGCGCGGCAGGTGCCGGCCTTTGGCGGGCGGCACCTTTCCATGGGAATGAGCAACGACTTCGAGGCCGCGGTGGAGGAGGGAAGCACCCTCGTCCGGGTGGGCTCCACCCTGTTTGGAGAACGCGGACCATGATCGACCTTACGCCGCTGGACGTAAAGAAGAAGAAGGGCGACTTTCGCCGCGCCGTGCGCGGGTACGACCCCGCCGCGGTGGACGACTTTCTGGACACCGTGAGCGCGCGGATGGAAGAGCTGGTGCGCGAGAGCGTGATGGCCAGCGCGCGCATGGAATCCATGACGGAGTCCATCGGCAGCTACCGCGAGCGCGAGCGCGCGATGAACGAGGCGCTGGTGAGCGCCCAGCAGCTGCGCGAGGAGATGCGCGAGCAGGCCACCCGCGAGGCCGACCTGGTCCTGCGCGAGGCCCGCGCCGAGGCGGAGCGCATCGTGGGCGAGGCGCGCCGGCAGGCCACGGCCGCCGCAGAGGCGCTGCGCCGCATCCAGGGGCAGCGCGTGCGCTTTCTGCGCCTGTTCCGCCACCTGGTGGAGCGCCAGCTACAGGAGATCGAGGCCGAGGAAGACCGCACCGCCGCGCTGGGCCGCGGCGACGCGGACGAGTCGCTGAATTCCGACGGACAGGGAGGCTGAGTGGCGGAGGCGAGCCTGTTGGAACGCATCGGCACGGCGGCCGCGGCCATCCGCGCGCGTTCGCCGCTGCAGCCGCGCGTCGGCATCATCCTGGGGACGGGGCTGGGCGGCCTGGCGTCGCGCATCCAGGTGGAGGCGGAGATCCCCTACGAGGAGATCCCCGGCTTTCCCCTGTCGACGGTGGAGACGCACACGGGGCGGCTGCTGCTGGGGACGCTCGGCGGCAAGCCGGTCGTCGCGATGCAGGGCCGCTTTCATCTCTATGAAGGTTACACGCTGCAGCAGGTGACCTTTCCCGTGCGGGTGATGCGGGCGCTGGGTGCCGACACGCTGCTGGTCTCCAACGCGTGCGGGGGGATGCACCCGTTCTGGGCGCCGGGCGAGCTGGTGCTGATCGCGGACCACATCAACCTGCTGGGCGACAACCCCCTCATCGGCCCCAACGCCGATGAGCTCGGTCCCCGCTTTCCCGACATGTCGCAGCCGTACGACCTGCAGCTGCAGAAGCTGGCGGTGGAGGTGGCGCTTGAGCGGAAGATCACGCTGCGGCGCGGCGTATACGTGGCCGTCCCCGGGCCCAACCTGGAGACGCGCGCGGAGTACCGCATGCTGCGGGTGATGGGGGCTGACGTGGTGGGGATGTCGACGGTGCCCGAGGTGATCGTGGCGGTGCACGGCGGGATGCGGGTGATGGGCGTGTCCATCATCACCGACCAGTGCCTTCCCGACGCGCTGGAGCCCGCCAGGATCGAGCACATCATCGCCACCGCCGGCCGCGCCGAGCCCAGCCTTACCGCGCTGGTGGAGGGCGTGGTGGAGCGGCTGTAGCGTCGCAGCGCAACCCGAACCATCCGCCGCCGCGCGAGCCCTGCTCGCGCGGCGGCTCTTGTTTGGGGCCTGGCCGGGTGGGGGAGAATCGCGGACGCCGCGGCCGACAAAGGTAGCATCAGCCTGAGGGGCTGTTTGCGCCATTTCGTTCCCTCGCCAACCGGAGCCATCCATGCCGCACGAACCTCGCGTCGACCGCGACATCGAAATCGAAGGGGAGCCGTTCGCGCTGGTCGTCACCACGCATCACGAGGCGGGCACCGTCGCCCGCACCGCCATCCACCGCCAGAGCTTCGCGCGGCGTATCGGGGGAGCGCGATTCGTCGAGCGGCCCCCCGACGCGGACGACGACCACGGGCTGGCCGAGGTGGGGCGCCTCTCGAGCGCGATGAGCGAAAAGAGCCTGGCCGCGATGATCCCCGCGGACGGGCAGAAGAGCGTCCTGGTGACCACCCCGGAGGTGGTGGGCGACGAAGACCGCAAGACCCGGATCCTTGCGGAACACATCCGGGCGGTCGCGGCCGTTGATCCGGGCGTGATCTTCGGGCCCGACATGAACGTCCCCGAGGAGATTCAGAACCGCGTGAGCGCCACGGACGGGCTGATCGACCACGTGACGGGACTGAGCGTGCAGTACGGCGGCCTTTCCATCGACCACCGCGGCTACACCGCCGAGGGACTGGTGGAGGCCCTTCGCACCTGCGTCCCCACGGGTCGGTTGGGCGGGATGACGGCGACCATCCAGGGCTTCGGCGCCGTGGGCGCGCACGTGGGGCGGCTGCTGGGGCTCCTCGGCGTGCGGGTGCGCGCCGTGAGCAACGCCCTCGGGATGCTGTCCGCGCCGGATGACGCGGGACTGGACGTGCAGCGGATCTTCGACGCCTGGGAGGCGGGGGGAGATGCGGGTGTCCGGGCCTGCGCCGTCGGCAACGCGGATCACGTGGAGTGGAGCGATCATCCGGACGCCCTGTTCGCCGTGCCCAGCGACATCTTCATCCCCGCGGCCCGCACGATGGTCCTGGCGCTCCCGGACCAGCTGGAGCACGTGCGCGAGGCGGAGAACCCGCACGTGCAGGACGTGACCACGTTCTTCGAGCGCACCGGCGTCCGCGTGCTGGTGGAGGGGGCGAACGGCCCCCTTTCGGATGAGGCGGAGCGGTGGCTGGAGGAGCGCGGAGTGCTCGTGCTGCCGGACTACATCGTCAACTGCGGCGGGCTGATCGGCTGCTGGGTGGAGTGGGAAGAGCGCCACGCCAACGGCCGCCCGGACCTGGACGCGCTGGAACCCATCCACGCCCGCGCGCTGGAGCGGGTGCACCGTACCGTGCGCGAGAACGTGCAGGAGCTCATGCGCGGCCGGTCGACCTTCCGCGAACTGGCGGACCGCGTGGTCATGCGAAACCGCGAAGGGCTGAGCGAATTCAGATCGAAGGGATGAGTTTCGCAAGACATGGGTCACCATGGAGGAGGTTGGAGAATGGCTTCGGGAAAAACGGAACTGGCCGAACTCGATCCCCTGTCGTTCGTCCAGAAGCTCAAAGACCTGAGCGCGGCGCTGCGCCTTACCTGGGATTATGCGGCCTTCGTGCTTGCAATGGGAATCGGCGCGGTGTTCTTGTCCACCCTGGTTCCCTATCCCTTCTGGGCCAGGGTCACCGAGCACGTCGGGATGGGGCTGATCGTAGCGGCGGTCGCGGTGGTCCTGGCCGAATGGGGCGCGCACTACCGTCCGGGGCTCCGAATGCTTTCGGAGGTCAAGGCCATGAAGGACATGGTGGGCGTGGTCGCGCTCGAGGGCGCCCTGCGCGCAACCATCCGCGGCGGACGAAGGGAGAGCGAAGAGGCCGCCGTACAGCATCTGAAGGAGCTGGCACTGTATCTTCGCCGGCTGCATGACGACGGAGACTGGGCGCAGGAGGGATACTGGGAGTACCTGAACTGGCTCCTGAACTACACCACGCGCCACGCCAAGCGGCTTTCCGACGCCAGCGCCCAGCTGCGTCTGAGCGCCGACAGCGGAGGGGAATACAGGATCCAGGCGCTTTCGGCCGCCGAGATCACCGATACCATCCTTGCCGAGCAGATGGAAAAGCTCCCGCCCAGGGGCAAATACAGCATCGTTTCCGACATCGAGTCGTGGAGGAGCCAGAAGCTCAAGAAGCTGCACGAGGCGAGCAAGTTCGCGGTCGCACGCGGCGTGAAGATCCGCCGGATCTTTGTGCTTGCCCGCGAAGGCGAGTTCGCGACCATGGGCGAGGAGGCCCGCAAGGTGCTGAAGGCTCACCTGGACATTGCCCAGGAGTGGTCGGTCCAGGGGACGGGATCGTACCAGATCCGTGTTCTTCCACTCCACGAAACTGAGCAGATGCCCGGCCTGGTGCCGCAGTTTGCGGCCTCGCTGCTCAAGGAGCACTTCGGGGTGTTCGAACAGCCGGAGGCAGACCACTGCATCCGGATCCGGGTGGCGGCGCAAGACCTCTCGGACCTGCGCATCGGCGGCCTGGCGCGCGGATCCAGCGACCTCGACGATTTCGATCGGTTGTGGGATGTGCTGACGGAAGTGACGTCCGACTCCGTCGATGCCCTCGTCACGGAATGGGACGCCGCATACCATTGACACGGCGCCCGAATCGGGGCGTGGAATTACGCGGGCGCTTCGGAGGACGGAGTACGGGTGGAACGCAGCCGGTCTGCGCGCCGAGCAACGGTGTTTCGGGCTCGGCGCGTTTGCGTAAAGGTGCTCCCTGCATCGCCGCGCCTGCTTTGGGTTCTGGGTGTTGGTACCTCACACCCCGATCTGGGAAGGAACGGGCTTCACGCAGAGTGAGCAGAGTCAGCTGAGTTTTCGGCTGCCGTTTCGGACGGCATATCGCGCGGGCCGGCGAGGTACGGTCCTGAGGATGTCGGGAACCGCAGAGAGATGGAAAAGTGCCAGGGCCATCCGCGTTTTTTTTCGAAAGGGATGCGGATCGCCGGACGATCTCCGTGGCGCACGGAAGCAAGCCGTCCACATCAACTGATGCGCAATCTGCCAGACCAATTCCCGCTACACGAATCGGCGAGCGACACGGGGCATTTGCCGGATCCGGTGTCAGGTGTCCGAATCTTTCCGCACTCGTTAGCTTTGTTGGTTGTACATCCCGTGGAGAAAGATCAGACTGACCGATGAGCAAGTTTCCCGAGCTTCCCCAGAGCGTTACCGCGCTGGAAGACGAGGTGCTGGAGCGCTGGAAGGCCGAAGGCACCTTTCGCCAGAGCCTGGAAAAGACGGCGGCGGGCAAGCCGTTCGTCTTTTACGAGGGTCCGCCCACGGCCAACGGGCGCCCCGGCATTCACCACGTGCTCAGCCGCACCATCAAGGACACCGTCGCGCGCTTTCGCACCATGCAGGGGCGCTGGGTGCCGCGCATGGCGGGGTGGGACACGCACGGCCTGCCCGTGGAGATCGAGGCCGAAAAGCAGCTGGGGATCAGCGGAAAGCGCGAGATCGAGGCGATCGGCATCGCCCGCTTCAACGAGGTGTGCCGCGACTCGGTGCTCACCTATACCGACGAATGGGAGCGCTTTTCCGCGCGCATCGGCTACTGGCTGGACTATTCCAAGCCGTACGTCACCTATCAGCCGGATTACATCGAGTCCGTCTGGTGGCTGCTGGCGGAGATCAACAAGGCCGGCCTGTTCTACCGCGGCCACAAGATCCTGCCGTACTGCCCGCGCTGCGGCACCGGCCTGAGCAGCCACGAGGTGGCGCAGGGGTACAAGGACGTCAAGGACCCGTCGCTCTATCTGACCATGCCGGTCCTCGGTGACGACGGACAGCCGGACGGCCGCGAGCTGCTGGTGTGGACGACCACGCCGTGGACGCTGGTGAGCAACGTGGCCCTCGCCATCAGCGCGGACGAGGAGTACGTGGAGGTGGCGCGCGAAGGCCGCCGCTACCTGCTGATGCGCGCCCGTGTTCCCGCGCTTTTCGGGGAGGACGCGGAGGTCGTGCGCTCGTATCGTCCGGACGAGCTGGCGGGGCTGGCCTACCAGCGGCCGTTCGACTGGGTGCAGCCCGCGGGCGTTCCCGACGAGCAGGTGCGCAACGCGTGGCACGTGTACGCGGCGGACTTCGTCAGCAGCGGCGACGGCACGGGCATCGTCCACATCGCGCCGGCGTTCGGCGCCGACGACTACGCGCTGGGGCAGGCCGTGGGCCTGCCCGTGCTGCGCCCCGTGGACGACCGCGGCGCCTTTCGCGAGGACCTGCCCCTGGTGGGCGGCCGCTTCGTGAAGGACGCGGACACGGACCTGGTCATCGAGCTCAAGGGGCGCGGCCAGGTGTTCCGCTCGTCGCGCGAGGAGCACAGCTACCCGCACTGCTGGCGGTGCGGCAGCCCCCTGCTGTACATGGCGCGCGACTCGTGGTTCATCCGCACCACGGCCGTGCGCGACCAGCTCATCGCCAACAACGCGCAGATCCGCTGGTTTCCGCCGGAGATCGGCAGCGGGCGCTTCGGCGAGTGGCTGGAGAACAACGTGGACTGGGCCATCAGCCGCAACCGCTACTGGGGCACGCCGCTCCCGGCCTGGGTGTGCGACCGCGAGCCGTCCCACGTGGAGTTCATCGGCTCGTTCGATGAGCTGCGGCAAAAGACGGGGCTCGGCGAGCTTCCCGATCCCCATCGCCCGTACGTGGACGCCCTGGAGTGGGGCTGCGCGGCGTGCGGCGGCACCATGCGCCGCACGCCCGAGGTGGTCGACGTCTGGTTCGATTCGGGCAGCATGCCGTTCGCGCAGCACCACTACCCGTTCGAGAACGTCGAGGAGCAAAGGCGCCAGTTCCCCGCCGAGTTCATCTCCGAGGGGGTGGACCAGACGCGCGGCTGGTTCTACTCGCTGCTGGCCATCGCCACGCTGCTGGGCCACGAGGAGCCGCCGTACCGGCACGTCATCGTCAACGACATGCTGCTGGACGACAAGGGCCTCAAGATGTCCAAGTCGCGCGGCAACATCGTCAACCCGTGGGACGCCATCGGCCAGTTCGGCGCCGACACCATCCGCTGGTACCTGCTGTCGTCGTCCAACCCCTGGCTTCCCAAGCGCTTCGACCCCGAAGGCGTGAAGGAGGTGCAGCGCAAGACGTTCGACACGCTGCGCCAGACGTACCGCTTCTTCGCCCTCTACGCGAATCTCGAGGGATGGACGGCGGACGCGGACGCCCCCGCCGGGCGCTCC
>DASTVC010000432.1:0-9440 GCA_035759295.1 Longimicrobium sp.
CGACGCGCGGGATGGTGCTGCGCGAACGGTACGCCGGTCTCCCTCTCGCCGCGCCCGTCGACCTCGTGATTCCCCGCTGCCGCGGCGGGACGGATCGTCCGCGGCGGCGGTATCACCCGCCGGGGCGATCGTCTGGCATCCACTCACACGAAGAGATCCGCCATGTCCAGAGTCAGCATCCAGCAGTTTCGCTCGCGCCTCGCCGTGCCGCGTGCCGGCGACGGCCCGCTGGTCCGTGCCTACCGCGAGCTGGCGCGCCGCCCGGACCTCGCGGCGGCCGCGCGGATGCGAGGGTGGATCCCGTGGGACGCAGCCGCGTCCACGGACGCTCCTCGCATGACCCTTGGCTGGGCCGAATGGCCCGCCGTGTCGGCGAAAGGGTGAGGCATGGGCAGCGAGGCGGTGCGGCGGTACGTGGGCGGCGTTCTTCGCGCACGGGCCGACGCGTACGATTGGGATGCGCTGCGCACGGTGGCCGGGTTCGCGGACAGCCTGAGCGCGCACGGACCGTCTGCGCTGGCGGTGCGGGCGTGCCGGGCGGCCGGCGGCGCGGACGAGGCGGCCTTTCCCGCCGCCGCCTCGCTGCACGCGCTGCACGTGGCCATCCACCTGGTGGACGACATCATCGATGGCGAGGAGCGCCCCTCCATCGACCTGCCGCCGGGGCTGCGCGCGAACGTGGCGCTCGCGCTGCAGTCCATCGCCATCGAGGTGCTGAATGACGCGCCCGGGGACGTCCGGGCGGCGCTGATGCGCGCGGCGGCCGCCGCCGGGCGCGAAACGGCGCGCGGCCAGGAGCTGGACGCGGGTGGCGCCGATGACGAGGGGGGCTACTGGCGGATCGTGGAGGCCAAGACGCCTCCCCTCTTTACCGCCGCGCTGCGGATGGGCGCTCTCCTGGGCGGGGCCTCGCCGGGGGCAGCGGAGGCGCTGGCGGCGGCGGGGGTCCCCATCGGCGTGCTCATCCAGCTGGGCGACGACCTGGGCGACGTGATGAGCGAGGTGCTGCACCCCGACTGGCAGCGCCCGGGCGACAACCTGGCACTCCGCTTCGCGCTGGAAGCCGATCACCCGGACCGGGACGAGTTCGCCGCGCTCGTTTCGCGCGTGGGAGACCCGGCCGCGTACGCCCGCGCGAGAGAGATCCTGGTGCATTCCGGCGCGTTCAGCTTCTGCGTGCACCACATGCGCGTCGCCGCCGCCGAGGCGCGCCGCGCGGTGCTTGCCGCTCCGCTGGCTGATCCGGGCCCGGTGCTGGAGCTGGTCGACTCGCTCGCCGCACCCATTGCCGATCTCCTCGCCCGCGCCGGCGTCGACGAGCGCGCCCTGGAGCCCGCGCTCGCGTAGGGTCGACACGCCTCTGGCGGACGGTATCAGTCATCCTGAGGGAGCGCCACCCATATCCCGAATCCGCACAACCACTTGGGCGCGACCGAAGGACCTTCTCTCCGCCGGCGCGAGGCAAGCATTTGGGGTTCATCGCGGATTTTGCTGCACGCCACGCTTGGCGGAAGCGATGGCGGGTTTACCATGCGCGACCCCGTGTCCTTTACATCGACCGTTGCGGGTCGCACCGGGCTTTCCTGGGGACATCGGGAACGGCGGACGGATGGAAGCGGGGCAGGGGGCCATCCGCGTTTTTTCTGGCAACCCCTTTCCCGCCGCAGCGCCCCGCAACCCACCATTCCGGCTTCACCCGATGCGCGATCCCGCGAACCGTCCCCTCGCGCGAGCCCGGCGGGAACGCCCCAGCCTTCTCGCGAGCCCAGGCTTCGCAAGATCGCGCATCGGGTGTTCGTGGAGGCCGGCTCCGGTTCGCTTGCGTCGGGACGTCGGCGCTGGGCCGGGGACGAGGATGGCGGGATAGGTATCTCCCAGAAAACGCGGATGGCCCCCTGCCGCGCGTCCATCCCTCTACCGGTCCCGACGCATCCACACACGTGTGAAGCGACCCCCGCCTGCCGGCGTGCCCTGACCCCCTTCCACTGCATCGCGGCCCGCAGGCGGCCTGACGCCTACTCGCTGTCGGGGGCGGCGGGGAGGATGAGGGTGAAGGTGGTGCCGACGCCCTCCGCCGTCTCGACGCGCACGTCGCCGCCGTGGGCGTCGGCGATGCCCTTGACGATGGACAGGCCCAGCCCCACGCCGCGCCGGTCCTTGCGGCTGGCCTGCCAGAAGCGGTCGAACAGCCGCGGCACCTGCTCCGGCGCAATCCCCGGCCCCGTGTCGGCGACGGAGATGTGCACGCGGTCGCCTTCCTTCCTCACGGAGACGGTCACCCGGCCGCCCTCGGGGGTGAACTTGAGGGCGTTGCCGATCAAATTCCCCAGCGCCTGCACCACGCGGTCGCGGTCGGCGAAGACGGTGGCGTCGCGGTCCATCTCCCCGCGCTCCAGCGTGACACCGGCCTGCGCGGCGGCCATGGCGGCCTGCTCCAGCGCCTCGTGCGCGATGGACGCCGCGGAGTGCGGCTCGCGCTCCAGCGACAGACGGCCGCTCTCGATGTGGGTGATGTCCAGCAGGTCCTGGATCAACCGGTTCGCCCGCTCCGCCGAGCGCTTGATGACGGCCGCCTGCGTGCGCTCCACCTTCATCTCCTCCGGAAGCAGGTCCGTGAGGAACGACGAGCTCATGAAGATGGAATGGATGGGGTTGCGCAGGTCGTGCGACACCACGCCCAGCATGTCGTCGCGGGCGCGGGTGGCGTTGCGCGCGGAGTCGTAGAGCCGCGCGTTCTCCACCGCCAGCGCCGCGCGCAGGGCCAGCTCCTCGGCCAGCTCCAGGTCCGCCTCGTCGAAGCAGGGGCTGAGCTGGGTGCGTACGAAGGAAAGCGTGCCCAGCACCTCGCCGCGCGAGCGCAGCGGCGCCACGATGAGCGAGTTGGGCGCCATCTGCCGCACCAGCTCGGCGTAGTCAGGCCCCCGGTCCAGCGTCTCGATCCAGTCGTCGCTCAGGTCGCGCAGCAGCAGCGAGCGGCCGCTCTGCATCACCTGCGACTGCGGGCCCCGGTCGCCGACGCGCGGCGGGTGCTGGCGCGCCTGTTCGAACAGCGCCTGCACTCGCTCGTCCACGTGGCTGGCGGCCACGCGGCGCACGGCCCCGTCCTGCACCACATCCACCATCACCATCTCCGCCAGCGCGGGCACGGCCAGGGAGGCGATGGCCGTCAGCGTCTCGTCCACGTCCAGCGACGACGACAGCACGCGGCCGCTCTCCGCCAGCAGGTGCAGCCCGTCCAGCGCGCGCTTCTGCTCCGTGACGTCGGTAAAGCGCACCACCGCGCCCACCACCTCGCCGCCGCGCCGCACGGGCGACGAGGCGTAGGACACGGGGAACGACGACCCGTCGCGCCGCCAGAGCACGTCGTCCTGCACGTACACGGCGCGCCCCTCGGCTGCGGCGACCGCGATGGCGCACGCCTCGCGCGGAAACGGCGAGCCGTCGGCGTACGCGTAGTGAAACAGGGTGTGCGCCTCCTGCCCGATCATCTCCGCCGGCTCCCAGCCCAGCTGCTGCGCCGCCGCCTGATTGGCGAACAGGATCATCCCGTTCGCGTCGATGGTGTACACGCCGTCGGTGGTGGCGTTGAGGAACTCGTCGCGCTCGCGGGCGGTGCGCTCCAGCCGCTCCGCCGCGGCCCGCGCCCGGGACAGCGCCCGCCGCAGCTCCATCTCGCGCTGCGCGCTGGCGGCCAGCTCGCGCAGCACCTCCACCTCCGCCTCGGTCCACGGGTGCGGCGCGGTGTCGATGGCGCAGAACGCGCCCACCGCCTGCCCGTCGATCATCAGCGGCACGCCCACGTATGCCGCCACCCCCAGGGTCTGGACCGTGGGCACGGTGTTGTACACCGGGTCGGCGCCGGTGTCGGGGATCACCAGCGGGTGCTCGGGGGTGGCGCCGGCGACGGTAAAGTGGCAGAAGGTGCGCCCCGCCAGCTCCCGCGCCGAGGCCAGCGGCTCGCCGAACCCGGTGGCGGCCAGGTAGAAGTCCCGCTCCTCGTCTACCAGGGAGAGAAAGGTGGCGGGCACGTTCAGCAGCCGCACCGCCAGCCGGGTAAGCCGGTCGAACGGCGCTTCGGCGGCGGCGTCCAGCAGCCGGGTCTCGCGCACGGCGGCCAGCCGCGCCGGGTCGTGCACGGCCGCGTCCGGGTCCGCCCGCGAGGGCGCATCCGGGGCGTATGCGGGGGATGAGGAGTCGCGGTGCGGCTCGCTCGGGGTCATCGATACCACGGCGTGGGGGTGCGGGTCGGGTTCGGCTGGCCGGGGAGAGGCAAGAACCGGGCAAACCCTCTACGCCGGTTCCCGCCCCGACCGCGCGCCGCTCCGCCGTGTCGCGAAGGGTACCGCTACATTTCGTGGCTCAAATCAGTCATCCTGAGTCGTTCGGCGCTGGCGCGCACCCTGGAGCACGAAAGCCGTCGCGCACCAAAATCTTGTCATTTCGAAGGAGGCGCCGCACCGAATTTTTCGGTACTCCACGCTTTGGCGCCGACTGAGAGATCTACTCGAATCCGCTCGTGACTGTTCGTCGAGCCGCCAGCTCGCGGAACCGTTTTCTATCAGCGCCTGCAGGTGCGGGCGCCGATGCAACCTGGTGATACGGTGCCCCCTGGCGCCGAACGAAGGATCTCGCCGGCAGCGCCTGCGGGCTGGATCAGTGCGGCTACGTCCAGTACGAGCCGAACAGGCCGCGTTTCAGCGTTGCCGGGCCCAGCGAGGCGCGGCAGATCCTGCACCACTTCGTAGTCATGGTCACCACGCCAGGGACTCCCGATTGCCCGAAGCGCACCATGCGGTGAGGACAGTGCTGACGCGCGCTGTAGGGGTAAGTCCGCTCGATTTCCCTGAACTCGGCCAGGGCCCGGTCCATCCTGCGCCCGTCGATCACCTGCACGATCAGTCCAGCCACGATGATGATGCCGTAGAACGCGGCGATGCCGAGCAGGATCTTGCCGACCATGAGTACCTCCGGCGTGGAACGGAGCGCGTTGCGAGAACGCGGTGAGCGCGACCGCTCGGCTGCCGCACGGGAACAACCAGCCCTCGGTGCGCACCCGGTCTGCGCGATCCGGTACGAGAGGTCTGGCAACACGCTTCAGTCCGGCCCAGCTGCCAGATCACGGCGTGCAGGGCGCCGACGGGGTCTCCGCGCGGCCGGTTACCTGGCCCCGCCCGTTGATGCTCCCGGTGGACGAGCTCGCTCCGCCAAGCGCAGGCAGGTCCACCTTGCCGCGCAAGCACTTCGAGCGCCTCTCCGGGGTCAGGGTCGTGGCCTACAGCCGTATGTAATCGACCGTGAAGTCCGGTCCCAGCTGCGCGCGGATGCTCTCCAGGATCTCCGCGGCCGCCTGCTTGAAGCGCGCGTACTCGTCCGGCGGCCAGGGGCCGGGGCCCGCGGGATCGTCCCGGTCGAGCGACGTGTCGTGCCAGGCGGAAAGCTCGTCCAGGCGCGCGCGGGTCTCGGGGGAGAGCGGGAGGCGGTCCTCGATGGGGCCGACGCCGCACGCCTCGCGCGCGGCGTCGTTGCCGCACCACTGGCATCCGCCGCCCCATTCGAACATCAACCGTACTGCGTAGCGCGGCATGGCGGGGGGAGGATGGGAATCAGGGGAGCCTGGCGATCAGCTCCACGAGCAGCAGCAGCGTGACGACCGTCGCCGCGATGGAGATCGCGCCCATCATGGAGACGCCCCGCATGGGATCTCCCTCGGGGACGGAGATCACCTGCACGTCTTCCGTGGCGACGGCGTAGCGGCGCGGCGGAGCGCTGGCCACGCCCAGGATGCTGTCGCCCTCCACCCGCATGTGCGTCAGCTCCACCTGCGTACCATCCGCCAGGCCCAGGCGCACCCTGCGGCCCTGCTGCGAGGCCGCGGCCTGGGGCACGGGACCGCTCTGCGGCGCCCACTTCTGCGTGCAGCCGGCGGCCAGCAGGCTCACTCCCAGCGCGGCGGCGGATCTGGATCGTCTCATTCGGCTGCAAGGAAAAAGGGGATGATGGACATTCGCGCGCACTCCGGGTGAGTGTCCGCGATTCGGGCGTGGTGCCGCCGCGGCAGGGGCCGGGCGCGGCGATCTAGGGAAGCTTGTTGATCAGCTGCACGCCAAGGAGCACCGCGCCCAGGATGAGCGCCAGCGCCACCGCGCCCACCGTCGAGATCGCTTCCGTGACCGGCGATTCGCGGTCCACCCGGGAGACGGTGAGCACCTGCACGTCCTCCGCGGCGACGGCGTAGCGCTGCGGCGGGTATCCGGCGTCGCCCACGATGCTGTCGCCTTCCACCCGCATGTTCCGCAGCTCCACGGGACCGCCGTTCTTCATCATCAGGCGCACGGTGCGGCCCTGGTTGTCGGCCGCGGTCTGGGGCACCGGGCCGTACTGCGGATCCCACTTGCGGACGCAGGCCGTGGACAGCAGGCACAGCCCCAGCGCGGCCAGGAGCTTGATTCGCATGATTCAGCCTCCGAAGAAAGAACCCCGGACAATGAACCCCGCCGTCAATTCCGTGCAAAAGTGGCGGCAAGTCAAGCGTGACGACCCGTCTGGCACGCGAAATCTGGCCCCGCCCCGCCGCGTGATGCATACTTGGGCGCCGCCGCCATCCTTCCCCGGCCCGGCATCCTCCCCGTCCTCCAGCTCCGTCCCGACCGCGATGAAAACCATCCCCTGTCCCGCCTGCAAAGCCGTCAACGACTACGAAGCCGAGAAGTGCGCCCGCTGTGGCGAGCCGCTGGCGATGGCGAAGCTGGAGCAGGCCATGGCCGGCATCCGCGAGACCACGGCGCGCTTTCAGCACCAGCAGACCGCCGCCGCGCCGGGTGGGTTCAGCTCCATCAACGGGTTCGGCACCATGCTGCTGGACTACCGCCCGCGCGGCGACGGCACCTGGGACGCCGTGCGATGGGTGACCGCCGCGGGCATTCCGCTGGTGCCGCTGGGCGCGTACCTCATCCGGCCGCACCACGAGCAGCACACCTACGGCCGCCACACGGCCAGCTTCACCGTGCTGGAGCGCCCGCCGCTCGCCGCGCAGCGGGTGATGCGCACCTACCTGCTGCTCATCATCGGCCTGCTTCCCCTGATGATCGGTTTGCTGACCGACGTGCTGGACCGCACCGTGGGCAACGGTCCCGCGGGGTTCTTCGTGATGCTGGCCTGCGGGATCTGGGCGGCGTACATCGTCTTCATCCGCATCAAGAACGACGGCAGGGTCTACAAGCCGCTGCCGCCGCGTCCCGTGGGCGGCTGACGAGCGTCCCTGCGCGCGTGTCGCGGGCGCACGAAAAGAGCGGAGGCGGCCTTCGGGGCGCCTCCGCTCCTCATGCACCCGTCCGGGCGCGGGTCAGTCGCCGGCGGCGCTGGCCTGCACGGCGCGTTCGCGGGTCCGGCTGCGCTGGCGCTTGATGGCGTACATGGCCTGATCGGCCGACTCCACCAGCGCGTCCGGCTGGTCGCCGTCGTCGGGGAACACGGCCACGCCCACGCTGGAGACCAGCGCAAGCCGCTTGCGATTGAAGAACAGGGGCCGCTCCAGCCGAGCGGCCAGGCGGCTGGCCGCCACCCACGCACCCTCCCGGTCGTCCACCGGCGAAAGCACCACGCCGAACTCGTCGCCGCCCAGGCGCGCCACCGTGTCTGCCTGGCGCACGCCCTGGGACAGCCGCGACGCGATCTCGCGGAGCGCGGCGTCGCCGGCGCGGTGGCCGTGCGCGTCGTTGATCCGCTTCAGCCCGTCCATGTCCAGCACCAGCACCCCCAACCGCTGCTCCGCCCGCCGTGCCTGCGCCAGGCAGTGCCGCAGCCGGTCGAAGAACAGCGCGCGGTTGGCGATGCCGGTAAGGTTGTCGTGTGTGGCGCTGCGGAACAGCTCGTCGGCGCCGTAGCGGGTCGCGTGGTACATGGCGGCGCCGATCAGCTCCGACATCAGCTGCAGCACCTGCACGTCCGCGTCGCCGAAGGCCATGGGACGCTCCGAAAGCACCTTGAGGACGCCCACCGCCGCGTCGTCGTGGTTCAGCGGCACCACCACCATGGACCGCAGTCCTACGCGGCGGCACGCCTCCCGGTCTACCCGGTCGTCGCACTCCGAATCGTCGCAGCACAGGGGCGTCCCCATCGCCACGCTGAGCCCGGAAAGGCTGGTGGCGCGCTTGAGCCGAAGTCCCAGCTGGTTGGCGGCGATTCCGGAGACGGCCCGGTACACCATGTCGTCGTCCTCGGCCAGCTCCACCACGGCGCCGGACGAGCCCGTAATGACCTGCGCCTCGCGGGCCACCAGCGCCATCACCCCTTCCAGGTCCAGCCCCAGCTTGGCGATCTCCGTCTGGATGCGGATGATCGCGAGCAGCTGCCCGGAGGTGGGGTCGGATGAAGGCGTTCGGCGAATCATTTCCTCAAAAAGTATGTCGATGACGTACGCGGCGCCATGAAAACGTGCTGGACACGCCGCCGGATCGGTACCATCATCATTCCCGGCCCGACCCGACCGTCCTCCCGGCACGTCTGCACCGTATGCTACGCACCGTCCGCTGCTCGCTGCTCCCCGCGCTCGCCGCTGCACTCGCCGCCGCGCCGCTGACGGCCCAGCCGCGGCCGCGGATCACGCCCGGCATCCGCCCCTTCGTCGCGGTGGATGCGCCCGTGGTCGCGCTGACGCACGTGCGCGTGGTGGATGGCACCGGCGCCCCCGCGCGCGACGACCAGACGGTGATCGTCCGCGGCGCCGTCATCCAGGCCGTCGGGCCGAGCGGCGCCACGGCGATCCCGGATGGCGCGCGGGTGATGGAGCTGCGCGGCCACACGGTGATCCCCGGCCTGGTGTCGCTGCACGAGCACACCTACTTCGGCGGGCTGCGGCAGACGGTGCCGATGAACGCGAGCGCGTACCTGTACCTGGCGTTCGGCGTGACCACGGCGATGACGGCGGGGAGCCAGCTGGCGGAGCAGGAGGTGGAACTCAAGCGCGCCGTGGACGCGGGGGAGATGCCGGGGCCGCGGCTGCACATCGCCGGCCCGTACATCGTCGCGGGTTCGCGGCGCACGGGCGCGTTTCGCGGTGTGGATTCGCCCGAAGAGACGCGGCGCTTCGTGGACGAGTGGGCGGGGAAGGGCGCCACCTGGTTCAAGGTGATGAGCGGCCCGCGCGACGTGCTGCGCTGGACCCTCGAGGCTGCGCACGCCCGCGGCCTGCGCGTGACCGGCCACCTGTGCGCCGTCACCTTCGCCGAAGCGGCGGAGATGGGGATCGACGCGCTGCAGCACGGCTTCATCACCGACAGCGAGCACGTCCCCGGCCGCCAGCCGGACGTGTGCCCGCGCGAGAACCAGCGCGCGCAGGCGGACGTGGACGTGGCCAGCCCGGCGGTGCAGGCCAGCATTCGCCGCATCGTGGCCAGCGGCACGCCGGTGGTCAGCACGCTCGGCGTCTATGAGTCGTTCAT
>DASTVC010000433.1:0-4333 GCA_035759295.1 Longimicrobium sp.
CTGCTGTGCGTCATTCCGTCCAAGGACGGCGTGCCGCACATGATGAAGGGGATGGTCAAGCCGCTCACGGTGACGCCAGCCGTCTCCGAGGCGCGGATGGCGCCCGCGGACGTGCAGGTGACGCTGCGCGACTACGCGTTCGAGCTCACGCCGGAGCTCACCGCGGGCCGCCACACCCTGCGCGTGCAGAACGCCGCCGCCCAGCCGCACGAGGTGGTGCTGATGAAGCTGGCGCCCGGCAAGACCGCGCAGGACCTGCTGGCCTGGATGCAGACCGAGCAGGGCGCGCCCCCCGCCATGCCGATGGGTGGCACGACGCTGCTGAGCACGGGCGAGTTCAACCAGCTCACCCTCGACGTGGAGCCCGGCGAGTACGCGCTGCTCTGCTTCGTCCCGGACGCCAGGGACGGTGCGCCCCACGTGGCGCACGGGATGGTGCGGCAGATCACCGTCCGCTGATTCGCACGGCGCGCCGCGGGTCCGCCCGCGGCGCGCCTGGGGTGAACGGGTGAACGGGTGACGGAGACCGACGCCGGCACCCGGGTGGGAAGACGGGACGGAGACGAAGCACCACACGCCATCAATCCACTGGAGACCGAACCATGCCTTCCCTGCGCAGCCTGTTCCGCGGCCCCCGCCCCGCCCCCGTCCTCGACGCGCAGCCCGACGACAACGCGGACGCGATGCTGGAGATCTCTTCCGCGCTGGTGTTCGCGCTGGAGAAGCGCGGCGACGAGCTGGACCTGGCCGGGCACGCCGCGCGGGTGGCGAAGCTGGCGGACCGCCTGGCCGCCAACCACGGCACCAGCGATGAGCTGCGGGCAGCGCTGCGGCAGGCCGCGCTGCTGCACGAGGTGGGAATGATCGGCGTGCCCCGCGAGCTGCTGCACAAGCCGCAGCCGCTCACGGCGGAGGAGCTGGCGCGGGTGCACGCGCAGGCGGAGTTCTCGGCGCAGGTCGCGGCCGCCACCTGCGGACACCTCCCCGCCACCATCATCCGCCACCAGTACGACGACGAGCCCACCCTGCGCCGCACGCTGGGCGAGGGATCGGACGCGTACCTGCTCACCCTCTTCCTGCGCGCCGCCGACGTGGCAGACGTCATCTCCCGCGCCGGCATCCGCCAGGCTCCGACGGAGCCGGCAGACGGCGAGGATCTGCACCGTGTGCGCGAGGGCGACGCGCTGCGGATGGAAGGCGCCAGCGCCGAAGCCTTCGCGGCGGCGATGGCGGCGTAAGGCGCCCGCGCCAGAAGGTTCGGCGCGAGGGCACGCCCCCTCCGCTCGCCCAGGCTCGCACCTCCCCCAAAAAATCCTGGGGGAGGTTGTTGTTTGGGGAGGTTTGTGATCGGGCATCGAACTGCGTCCCCTCCTGGGACAGGGAGGGTTTTTCACCGACCAACGCCCCGGATTCCACGCACGCGCTGGATTGTCATTTCGAAGGAGCGCCGCACAGGGCTGCCCCATCCACAAGACCCGGCGCGCGACTGAGAAATCTACTCGCCGGCTGCTCGTGGCCCGTTCCACGCCCGGAACCGGCCCTATCCAGCACTCCGCAAGCCGAACATGTGGTACGGGCTGCCGCGTCTGCCCTCGCGGAGCGGAAAGTAGATTCCTGGCCCTGCAACCCATCCACCGAGAGGCGGTCGACAGCGTGGCCGGGCATCGGAATGACATCGTCCTGTTTCGGAATCGACTCGGTCCCCACACGAAAAATCAACGGAGCCGGCAGAGAAAAACTCCGCTGACTCCGTTGACTCCGTGCGAGGCCATTCTTTTGGGTCGTCGCTACGGCTCGCCCCGGATGTCGACGCCGCCGAGGGTGAGGCCGCGCACGGGGAGGCCTTCGGGCAGCATCTTCTCGATGGTGGAGATGCGGATGGGATCGGCCTTCAGGTCCACGTCCACGAAGCGCAGCGTATCGCCCAGGATCATCCCGAAGTCGCCGACCAGGTGCGTTCCTGGCGCCGTGACGTCCGTCTCGCGCGCCAGGAACATCAGCCCGCCGGGGCGGTGCTCGATGCGGAGCGAGAGGGAGCCGTGCGCCTCGGCCGGAAAGCGCGGATACAGCCACTGCAGGTCGCGGAACCGCACCGAGTCGCTGCGGAAGGCCAGGTCGTACATCGGCGCCTGGTCCCTGGGGAACCACGCGGGAAAGCTGTCCGTCCGCACCACGCCCGACATCGACAGCGTCGAGCCTGGCAGCCGCAGCACCGGCGCATCCAGCTCCACGTGGCCGCGCAGCAGGGCGACCACCCCCTGCACCTGGTCGAACTGCACCGGCTTGCGAAAGATCTGCGCGACGCCCCGCAGCGAGTCGATGTGGATGCGCGAGCCCGTCGAGCTTCCCGGCGCGAAGCGCACGCGGCTGATGCGCCCGTACAGCCGGGTAAAGTTCATCGTCCGGATGTACCCGCCGCGCACCGTGTCCACCAGCGCCAGCGAGGTGTCGCTCAGCGCGTCCGCCACCGCCACCCGCTGCGCCCGGAGCGACAGTGACGAGTCGGGCGACCACGGCGTCTGCACCCGCGCGATGCCGTTGAACACGCGCAGCGAGTCCACCAGCGTCGCGCGCTCGATCTTGGGCCGGTTGGGGTCGCGGGTGGTGGTGTCGGCGAAGATCGCCTGGTAGTTCCACAGCGAGTCGCCGGGGAGCTTGAAGATGTAGATCTCCGGCTCGTACAGCGTGGCCTTGCTGATGTGGATGCGCGGCGAGATGAGCGAGGTGACGGTATAGTTGAGGTACGCGCTGTCGGCGACGACGAAGGCGCGGCCCTGGTTGTCCTGCAGCCGCAGGCCGTACACCTTGGCGCCCTCGAACAGGTTTCCGTCGATGCGCTGGATGAGCAGCTTGCCGCCGCGGATGTTGCCCCCCAGCGCGTTCAGGGTGCGCTGCAGCACGAACTCGTGCCCGCGCTCCGTGCGCGCGACGATGTTCAGCAGCAGAAGCAGCAGCGCGACGCCCAGCGCCACGCCGCCCAGCCCCCACGCCAGCATCCGCACCCCGCGCCGGGCCACCTTCAGCCTCCCCGCGGGCGCATCATCCAGCCGTCAGACCTGCGCATCGCGCCGCTCCCTGCGGTCGTCCATGAAGATGCTCTCCACCCCGTGCCCCAGCGCGTCGTCGTCATCCAGCACCGGCGGCCGGCCCCGGCGGAAGAAGAGATGGCGGCTCGTCGGCACGAAGTCGCCCGCGTCGTCGAAGTACATGTAGTGGGTGATGCGGATGACCCCGCCGCCCAGCCGCACCACGTTCAGCGAGTTCTTTTCCCGCTCGCGCGCGCGGCCCCGGCGCGAGGTGGTGGTGCCGCTCTGCGCGATGATGATGCCATGCTCCCGGTCCGCGCCCGCGTACACGTCCAGCGAGTTGCCGATGTAGGCGCGGTGCAGGTGCCCGCCCAGGATCAGGTCCACCCGCATCTGCGTGAACGCGTCCAGCGCGCGCTTGGCCTTGGGCATCACGTCCGCGCCCTCCCAGTCCGGCGGCGGCGCAAAGTGGTGGTGCGAGACGATGATGCGGTGCGTCTCCTCCGGCACCCCTTCGAACGCCTCGCGCGCCAGGTCGATCTGCCAGCGGTGAATGCGCCCGTTGGTGATGGCCTGCCGCGGCGCCGTGGAGTTCAGCGACACGATCACCGCGCCGGGGATCTCCGTCACCTGGTCCAGCGTCTTGCTGATGTGCGTGCGGTAGTGGCGGTACGGGTCCAGCAGCCGCTCCAGCCCGCGGTACAGCGGCACGTCGTGGTTCCCCGGCGTCACGATGGTCGGCGCCTGGGGCAGCTGGTCGAGGAACGCCCGCGCGGCGGCGAACTGCTCCTCGGTGGCCCGCTGGGTAAAATCCCCCGAGGCCACGATGCAGTCGGCGTTCAGCCGGTGCGCGAACTTCTGCAGCGCTTCGCCCACGCCCTCGTGGTACGGCGGGCCAAAGTGCAGGTCGGATACGTGCAGGATGGAGATCAAGCCGGCTTCGCCGCGTCGCGGTGGATGGTCATCGTTCGATGTCATGCCGCCCCATAGCCGCTACCCCCGTGCCACGGCGTCGGATTCGCGCGTCAGACCCGGAAACGGCAGGTCCGCGCGGGCGTTCAGGTCCAGTCCGCCCACCTCTCCGCGCCGCCAGCGAAACAGCGCCGCGCGCGCGATCATCGCCGCGTTGTCGGTGGAAAGACGCGGCGACGGCGCGTACAGTTCCCCGCCCCGCCCCAGCTTCTCGCGGATCGAATCGCGCAGCGCGCGGCTGTTCGCCACGCCGCCGCCCAGCACCACGCGGCGGCACCCCTTGTCGCGCACGGCGCGCATCGTCTTCTGCGTCAGCACGTCGACCACGGCGGCCT
>DASTVC010000434.1:0-2588 GCA_035759295.1 Longimicrobium sp.
GCGCGCGAACCGGGCGGCGGACGAGGTGGCGGCGACCATCTCGTTCGGGCTGGGGCGGCGGAACAACGCCGACGACGCGCCGGTGGACGACCCGCTGTTCAACGACCCGGCGTGGTACGCCATCCCCAACACCGGCGGCTACCGCGACACGCTGCGCGACAAGGCGCGGCGCCAGCTGGGGACCGTGGGGAGCGGCAACCACTACGTGGACGTGTTCGCCGACGAGGACGGCGCCGTGTGGGTGGGCGTGCACTTCGGAAGCCGGGGGCTGGGGCACACCATCGCCAGCGACTTCCTGGCGCTGGGGCAGGGGCTGGACTGGGGCCGCCGCGCGCCGGAAAAGGAGGTGCTGCTGGACCTGGAGCAGCCGCTGGGGCACGACTACTGGCAGCTGATGGAGCTGGCCGGCCAGTACGCGTACGCCGGGCGCGAGTGGGTGGCGCGCAAGGTGGTGGCGCTGCTGGGCGGCACCGAGCTGGAGCTGGTGCACAACCACCACAACTTCGCCTGGAAGGAGACGCACGCGTCACCGCAGGGTGAGGAGCGCGAGTACGTGGTGGTGCGCAAGGGCGCCACGCCGGCGTTCCCGGGGCAGAAGGGCTTCATTGGCGGGTCGATGGGCGACGACGCGGTCATCGTCCAGGGCGCGTCGCCGGCGGACGAGGAGACGGCCACGCTGCAGCGCGAGGCCCTGTTCTCCACGGTCCACGGCGCGGGCCGCGTGATGAGCCGCACGGCCGCCGCGGGCAAGGTGCACCGCAAGACGGGGCGGGTGATCACCCCCGGCCGCATCAACCGCGAGATGGTGGGCGAGTGGCTGGGCAAGAAGGGCGTAATCCTGCGCGGCGGCGGCCTGGATGAGGCGCCGCAGGCCTACCGGCGCCTTACAAAGGTGCTGGACGCGCAGGGCCCGACCATCAGCATCGAGCACACGCTGCATCCGCTGATCGTGGTGATGGCCGGCGCCGGGGAGATCGATCCGTACAAGGACTGAGGGGAAGTGCGTTAGTGCGCGAGTGCGGAAGTGCGTGAGTTTTTGTTTTTTTGATCTTTTACTTCCGCACTAACGCACTCACGCACTTACGCACTCTGGATGGATCGGCGTTGTAGGCCGGGCGGACGAGAATTACCATTCGCCCGGCCTCACTCGTCTCGCGCCTTCCCTCCGGCGCAATCCATTCACCCGGTCGTGTACAGGAGCGGTTGATGAAACGGATTTCTTTCTTGCTGGCGGCGCTGCTGGCGGTCTGGGTGAATCCGGCGCGGGCGCAGCAGGGGACGCTGCTGTACTGGTGGACGCAGGCCGGCGCCGCGGGCGAGTGGCAGCTGCGCACGGTCTATTCGAGCGGCAGCGCCTGTCCCGCGCCGGCGGCGGTGCGGGCGATGCCTTCCGACAGCTTTCCCGTGCTGGTGTGCCAGCAGCGGCTGGACGGAACGCCGGTTCAGCTCCCCGGAATGCCGCGGCCGGCCGCGGCGCCGCCTGCGCGGGTGCAGCGGGTGGTGGCCATCGGCGATACCGGGTGCCGGGCGGAGAACCAGGACTGCGCGGTCCCGGCGGACTGGCCCTTTGCCGCGGTGGCATACCAGGCGGCGCGGGCAGGCGGCGACCTGACGGTGCACGTGGGCGACTACATCTACCGCGAAACGGTCAAGGACTGCGGCGGCAAAAAGCCCTGCGGCGACAACTGGGCCGCGTGGAACGCCGACTGGTTCGCGCCCGTGGGCGAGCTGCTCCCCGCCGCGCCGTGGGTGTTCGCGCGTGGCAACCACGAAGACTGCACGCGCGGCGGAACCGGCTGGTTCGTGTTCTTCGATCCGCGCGACGTTCCCGCGAACCCGGACCGGTGCGCCGGTACCACGCAGCCGTACGCGGTGGCGGTGCCGGGGGTGGGAACCATGCTCATCATGGACACGGCATGCGCGCCCTGGTACTCAACCGGCTGCTGGTCCACCGTTTCGGGCGGTGACACCATCAACGACAGCACGCAGGCGATCCCCGCGTACGCGCGGCAGTTCGAGCGGCTGCCCGGGCTGATCCCCGCCGGCCAAGCGGCGTGGCTGGTGACGCACGTGCCCACGTGGGCGCGCGACTTTCCCAACCAGCTGGACTCGACGGGCGCGTACATCCTGAAGTCGGCGCTGCGGCGGGCCTCGCCCACCGGCGAGCTTCCGGCGGCGGTCGCGGTCTCGCTGGTGGGCCACGTGCACGCGTGGGAGGCGCTGGACTTCGCGTCCCCGCGTGCGCCCGTCCTGGTGCTGGGCGACGGCGGCACCTCCGAGAGCGTGGGGCTGCCGACCACCATCGGATCGCCGGCAGGCGGGGTGGCAGTGGACGGCTACTGGTCCGCGCTGGCCTTTGGGTACACGGTCCTGCAATCGACGGCGAGCGGGTGGACCGTCACCCTGGTCCCGGTCTCCGGCACCGGCGCGGGCATCACCTGCACGCTGGCGAATGGGCAGCTGGCCTGCTGACGAGAGAAGTGCGTTAGTGCGTGAGTGCGGAAGTGCGGAAGTGCGTGAGTAGATGAGCACTTTACTCCCGCACTGACGCACTCACGCACTAACGCACTGCCTCCTCCGCCAGGACG
>DASTVC010000435.1:0-4233 GCA_035759295.1 Longimicrobium sp.
GCGAACGTCACGACGCCGCTCACCAGCGCCGGCGAGACCAGCTTGCCGCCCGCGCTCCACCTCGCGTACCACTCCACGAACAACACCCCCGCCGCCGCCAGGTTCAGCCAGCTGATCCGCGCCGTCCGCTCCTCACCCCGCGTCCGTAGCTCGCGGATGAGGGCGCCCGCCAGCGCCGCCGCGCCGACCAGCTCCACCACAGCCAGCGCCGTCTGCGCGAGGGTGACGCCCGGCAGGGTGTCCATCGCCGCCGTCAGCAGCCCGAACGCCGCCACGCCGTGCCCGAACAGGTCCATCCGCTCGGCCAGCTTGAGCCTGCGGTCGCGGAGGGGGATGATCAGCGGTTCCATGCGTGGCGGTCGATGGGGAGCGGGGGATGCGGCTCCCCCAATCTGCGCAATCCGCATCCACCAGAAAAGCAGTGCGGCCCGGCGGATGATCATCTACCGGGCCGCTGTATGCTTTCATCTCGACAATGAGCGTGTCATCCTGAAGGCGGCGCCGCACCGGGTTCCGCTCACGCAATGCACCGTGGCGCCGACTGAAGGACCTTGCCGGCATAATCGTGGGGCTGGCTTTCGTGCCCGGATGCCAGCCCCGCTGTAGTGCAGGCGAGATCCTTCGGTCGCGCGCAAGCGGTTGTGTAGCTTCGGCTTCCACGTGAGCGCTCCCTCAGGAAATCAACGGCGCTTGTCGCGTTTCAGCAACCGGCTTAGCACCTGCGCCCTGGCGCATCGTGCTCCACATCCTCGCCGCGCGCGATCTGCTCTTCTGCGATGCGAATGTCTTTCAGCACGCCGCGCATCCCACCATCCGCCCGAGTCGTGCAATCCTGACTCATCACACCCTCTCCCGCGAAAGTCACAGCCCGATCACCTTGTCACCCGTTCACCCGTTCACCCCTCCTCCTCCGGCACGTCCGCAAAGGCGATCCCGAACGGGCAGATCCCCGCCGTCACCGTGCGCTCCAGCGCGCCGGCGGCGGTCAGGCGGTGGACGACGCCGGGGGTCTGGCAGGTGCCCGCGTCCGCCGTGTGCAGCCGGCCCGCGAAGCCGAATCCCAGGCCCGAGACGATCCCGGAGCCGTTGGGCTTGATGGGCGCGGTGAGGGGCACTCGGAAGGTGCGCGACTGCGGGTCCCACACCACGATGCCGGTGCCGTAGATGCCCACGTACAGGTCCCCGTCCGGCGACGCGGCGATGGACGACGGGAACTCGCCGAAGCCGGTGTGGTGCGACTCCTCGGCCAGCGTCTGCAGGTTCACCACCGACAGCGACCCGTTGTTGCCGCCGAACGTGCCGGCGTTCAGCACGTACAGCTTGTTGCCGATGATGGCGCCCGCGGACGGGTTGATCCCCGTGAGCTGCACCGTCTTGAGCACGTCCAGGTCCTCGTTCAGCACCGACACCGAGCCGGGACCGGCGGGCGAGAAGTTCACCAGGTTGCCGTTCAGCACGTAGATGCGCGCGCCGTCGCTGATCACGGCGGCGGGATAGGTGCCCACGGCCACCGCCGCCCCCGCCGTGCCGCGCCGCACGTTGACGGGCGTAACGCTGTTGTGCCCCGGGTTGGCGACGATGGCGATGCTGTCGTTCACGAAGTCCGAGCCGGTGGCGCCGGAGTTCGCAGGCAGCGCCACGCGCGTCTCCAGCGTGCCCGTGCGCAGGTTCACCACCGCCGCGAACGGATAGGTGCCCAGCGGCACCACCGCGTACGCGCCGCGCGCCGACGCGCCCGTGGGCGTGCCCTGCGCGCCCAGGCCCACGGTGCGCACCTGGACGCTGTTCCCGCCCTCCACCGGGACCAGCGACAGCGAGTTTTCCACGCTGTTCACCGTCAGCACCAGCCGCTCGGCGATCTCGGGCTCGTTCGGGTCGTTCTCGCAGGCCACGGCGCCCAGCGGAAGGGCCAGGGCGGCCAGCGCGGCCAGCCGGCGGAAGAAGCGGTTCTGCATCGTACGATCTCTCAATTCGTTGTGGGGCCGGTGCGCGCGATGCGCACGTCCAGGCGAACCCGGCGTCCGGGCTCGGGAAATCCTTCGATCAGCGAATTCTTTTCGTCCAGCGCGCGGTCCACGTCCACCGCGGCCGTCATCGTCCATCCACCCACCCGCCAGTCGCGTCCGGCGCGCAGGTCCGTGCTCCAGAAGCCGGGGAGCGCGTTCACCTCCGCCGCGGCCGGGTAGCGCACGCCGGTGTAGCGCGCGAACGCGTCCACCCGCCACGGGCCGCGCCGCCACTCCGCGCCGGCGGAGCCCGTGTAGCGCGGGCGGTAGGCGAGCTGGATGCCGCGCACCCCCGGCTCGTCGTACGTCACGCGCGCCATGGACCACGCGCCGCTCAGCCGCAGCCCCGGGCGCGGCAGCCGCACCTCCGCGCGCGTGTCGATCCCGCGGCGCAGCGCGTCCACGTTCCGCGGGCTCCAGCGAAAGCGGAAGTCGGGAAGCCACAGGATCATCCCCCGCACGTCCCCCGCGTACGCCGCCGCGTGCGCCGTCACCTCCGCCGCGCCCAGGAGGGTGGATGCGGACGCGCCCAGCTCCCACTCGTTCGGCACGCGCTCCGGGCGCAGGTCCGGGTTCGGCTCCACCCCCACGCCGGCGCGAAAGAACTGGTCGCCCAGCGAGGGCGGGCTGTAGCTGCTGCGGTTGGCGAGGTGGATGCGGACGATGCCCAGCCGCGCCCCCGCCGTCAGCGCGCGGCTGAAGTACACGTCCTCCGTCACCCCGTCGCGGTCGATGCGCCCCTCGGCGGAGAGCGTGATCCCGCGCGCTTCGCCGGATGCGTGGCCGAACGCGCCCATGTCCGTCCGCCGCCGCGGCGCCGTCTCCGCCAGCGCCCCCGCGTCGACGCGCTGGGTGGACGCCTCCACGCCGCCGCCCCAGCCGCGCAGCCAACGCGAGAGGGACTAGGGAATAGGGAATAGGGAATAGCGGGCGAGGGAATCACCGGCCTCGCGCGTCGCGATGCGGTCCGCCTCCACCCGCAGCGACGCCTGCCGCACCCGCGTGGTGTCGTCATACGCAAGGCCGAAGGGCGGCAGCGGATCCGCGTACCTAACCCGCTGTGCGGCGCCCGAGACGAGCGCGGACACCGAACCGCGGTCCGACGTCCGCCGCCAGGAGAGCGAACCGCGCCCGCGCTCCATCTCCTGCCGTGCTGCAGGCGACGGCGTGTGGTCGCGCCCGGGCAGCCCGCGGTCCAGCGCGTCCCATCCGCCCCGGACCCGCAGCTCGCCCCCCGCCGCACGTGCGGCGAGCGCCGCGAACCCGCTCCACTCCTCCAGGTCCGCGTTCTCGCGCCGCACGATCGTCGGGTCGTCCACGGAGCGCGGGTGATCGAACTCGCCTTCGATCCGCCGCGCCTCGCCGCCCGCCTGCAGGACCAGCCCGGATCCGCCGATCCCCCACTCCCCGCGCCCCGCCCGCTCCTCCAGCGTGCCCACGGAAAGCTCCGCCGTCCGCCGCACCTCCGCCGCGCGCGTCTCGATCAGCACCACGCCGGCGGCGGCGCGCGGGCCGTAGCGGGCGGAGCGGGCGCCGGGGAGCACGGTGATCCGGTCGATGGATGAGGCGGGCACGCCGCTCAGGTCCGCCTCGCCGCTCACGGGATCGTTCAGCGGCACCCCGTCCACCAGCACCAGCACCGCGTCCGCCGTGCTGCCGCGGATGCTGATGGTCTGCGCGCCCGTGGCGCCGGTGGAGCGGATGACGACGCCCGGCACGCGCTCCAGCACTTCCGCCGCCGTGCGCGCGCCGCCAGCCTCGATCTCCTCCCGCGACACGCGCGTGCCGCCCTCCGCGACATCCGCGTCCGCCGTCACCCGCACCGCTTCCAAGGCCACGGCCGCGGCGGCGAGCTGCACCTCCAGCCACGCCTCTTCGCCGTTGCGCACCTCCGCCGCCACCTGCCGCGCCGCGTACCCCGCGCGGCTGATGCGGACGCGGTACGTCCCCGGCTCCACGCCGCGCAGGCGAAAGCGGCCGGTGCCGTCCGTCCATGCGCGCACCCCCAGCTCTGCCACCTCCACGGCGGCGGCTTCCACCGGCGTCGCCGTCCCCGCCTCCACCACCCGCCCCGCGATCTCCCCCGGCCTCTGCGCCGCGGCCGGCTTCGACAGCAGCAGGCACGCGATCATCCCGGCGACGGTGAGCAGCGCACTCAGCAGCCGCGAGGGATCCAGTCGCGATCCGATGGTGAGCGGCGCTTCGGACGGGCCGGCGCGGCCCCGGC
>DASTVC010000436.1:0-13791 GCA_035759295.1 Longimicrobium sp.
CCGCCTTCTTGTTTCCGGACCGCACAAGGAAACAGCGGAATTGGCCGAACGGCCGCGGTGAGGGAGCGAGGCTGCCTCTTCGCGGCCACCCTTGCATGTCGCGAACGCTTGCGTTAAATACTGTACCATATGGTTCAGTATCCGACGACCCGACTCGATACTTCGTTCGCCGCGCTCTCGGACGCCACGCGGCGTGGCATTCTGGAGCAGCTGGGACGAGCCGACGCTTCGATCACGGAGCTCGCCGAGAAGTTCCACATGACGCTCACGGGCATGAAGAAGCACGTCGGCGTTCTGGAGCAGGCGGGGCTCGTCACGACGAAGAAGATCGGGCGCGTGCGGATGTGCCAGCTGGGCTCGCGCCGATTGGAGGAAGAGACGGAGTGGATCGAGAGGTACCGCCAGCGCTGGGACGAACGCTTCGACGAACTGGACAGGGTGGTCGAGGAACTGACACGAAAGGAGAAGAGCGATGAGCGCAGGAATCGGAAGTAGCCCCGGCCCCGTGAAGAACCGCACCACGGTGGAGCGGACGTCGGACCGCGAGGTGGTGGTCACGCGGACCATCAACGGCCCGGCGCGGATCGTGTTCGAGGCATTTTCCAGGGCCGAGCTGCTCAGGCGCTGGTGGGTGCCCAGGTCGATGGGAATGACCCTGCTGTCCTGCGAAGTGGATGCTCGTGTCGGAGGCACGTACCGGTTGGAATTCGACGTCGGCGGCCCCGAGCCTGCCGCGTTTTTCGGCACGTATGTCGAAGTGGAGCCGTATTCGCGCCTCGCGTGGACCAATGACGAAGGCGGCGAGGGCGGGAGTGTCACCACGGTGACCTTCGAGGAAAAGGGCGGCAAGACGCTGGTGGTCCTGCGCGAGACCTATCCTTCGAAGGAAGCGCTCGACGCTGCCGGCACCGGAGCAGCCGATGCAATGTTCGAGACGTTCGATCAGCTAGACGAGCTGCTCGTCGCCCTGGGTGAGAGCTCGGGAGAGTAACGGAGACGTGGATCCTCGCGGTCGTCCGTCCGATCGTCCCGACCCACACGGGGCGGGACGATCGGGCGGAGTCGCGAACATTCGATCGGCGGGCCCACTCTCACTCCGCAGATCCTTTGGCCCCGCAACCGGTTGCGCGAGCCGCGGGCGCCGGTGCGGCCGGGCCTCCGCATGACACAGGGCCCGGCTCCCCGGTCATCGGCGGCCATTCCTCCGCTTCAGAACGGCAGGCCGAGGCCCACGTACCACCGCGTCACGTCCCCCTGCGCGATGGTCAGGGTTCCCACGAAGCCCAGCGTCTCGAACCACAGGCCGCCGCCCACGTCGGTGTGCCAGTCGCCGGGGGAGTCGCCGTCCACCCACACGCGGCCCGCATCGGCCAGCGCGAAAGCGCCCACGCGGCCGCGTACCAGCAGCTTCACCTGGCCCAGCGGCTGGCGCAGCTCCGCCGAGCCGAACGCGGCCGCATCCCCCGCGAAGCGCTGGAAGGGGTATCCGCGCAGGGAGCCCGGTCCGCCGAGAAACGCGGCCTCGTGGAAGGGAAAGTCGCCCTCGGCAATCTCGCCGCCGGCGCGAAGGGCCAGGATGGGCCCGGCGCCGAGCGAAAGGTACGTACGCACCTCGCCGCCCACGGAGCCGAACGGGCCCAGGTCGCTGCCGTAGCCCTCCGCCCGTGCGCCCAGCCACCATCCGCGGTGCGTCACCGGCAGCGTATCGCGCCCGTCCACGTGTAGCTCCGCCATCGCTCCGGCGCCCATCCATCCCTCCGACCCGCGCGGCTCCGGCACGTCCGTGAACGCCGGATCGCGCGGATCCAGCCACCGCGCGACGGGCCCGAAGCGGTACGCGGCGCGGCGGCCGATGGGCCCGTACCACAGCGCCTCGGCGCGCACCTCGTTGCTGGTGACCTCGTACGCTTCCTCGATCTCCCCCGGCGAGTCGTTGCCGAAGCCGTGGAAGCGGGTGAGCTGAAAGGTGCGCGCAACCCCGGCCAGCCGCAGCCCGCCGCCCGTCCCCGTACGCTTGTAGTCGGCGATCCCCTCCACGCCGATGCCATCCTCCAGCGGCGCGTAGAGCACGCGCAGGCTGGTCTGCCGCGCGTACGGCTGGCGGCGGAATCCGTAGCGCGTCCACACGGGGCCGATCCCCAGCACAGGCCCCACGTTCAACTCCCAGCCGCCCCACGGCGTCATTGGCGCGAACTCGCTTCCCCAGTCGCGCGGCGGAGGCGGGTTGCCAAAGGCGCGGGGCGGCGGAGGCGGATCGTACTCCGCCGCGTCCACGCGCGCTTCGCCGCCGGGGGTGAAGCGGTTGTCGCCGCGGTCGTCGTGAAAGACGGTCATCCGTCCGCCGCCGGCCGTGGACTGGTCCACCAGCTCGTCGTCCCCGCCGCCGCCGATCAGGCGCACCTGGATGCTGTGCGGCGCCGTGCCCGTCACCGTCGCGCGGTCGTCGCCGCCGTGCAGGTAGACGCGCACCTCCCGCGTCTCGGCCGGGACAAAGCGGCGGTGGAAGTACGGCATCCGCGCGTCCGGCGAACGGAACAGCCGCACATCCACCGATCCATCCGCCATCCGCTCCACCTCCGCGCGCTCGGCCTCGTCCGTCGCGCGCACGTCCACGTCGCTCGCCAGCTGCTCGTAGAACCAGCCGGACGCCTCCTCCAGGTGATCCCGGCGGTAGCGCAGCGCGGCGGCCAGCTCCGTCCGGCCGAGCGGCTGGTACTCGCGCGGAAGCTGGGCGGTGGCGCGGTCGATGACGGGATCGGTGATGCGGGCGCGGACGGATGCGGTGACACTGTCCCACGCGGCGCGATCCAGGTCCGCCAGAAAGCGCCGGTCCAGGTCAGACGGGAGATAGATGAGGCCCGGCAGGTCCCGCCAGCGCGCGCCGAAGCGCGTAAGGTCCGGCACGAACGAGCGCGCGACGGCGGGGACCAGCCCCTCGTAGTCGGAGAGCGCGTTGTCGCGGTCGCGGGGGATGGGGCGCCAGGTCCAGCGGTCGCCGCGTTCGTATCCCGCCCAGCGCCACTGGTCCGCGTGGCGGTCCCAGTCGCCCGCGATCATGTCCACCAGCCGCGCGGTAAGGTAGTCGCGGCTGTCCACGCGCTCGTCGGGATCCTCTTCCAGCCGCTCCAGCAGCCGCGGCGTACCGATCACCCGCTTGGCGTCGGCAAACGAGCGCGCGGGGCGAGGGCGGTTGGGCGCGTCCTCATCGACCTCCACGTCCTCCGGCCGCTCCTCCACCTGCCCCAGCCTCCCGGCGAACCGCTCGCGGAACTCGCCCAGGAACGGGTGATCCGGCATCACGTACATCGTGGGCGCCACGTGCAGCACGCCCACGGCCTGCAGCAGCGTGGGCATCACGTGCGCGGCGCCGGGGTGCTTGGCGCTCACCAGGTCCTGCGCGAACCACTCGATGAAGCTGTCGTGCAGGTCCTCGGGAAGGCCGCGCTGGGCGTTCTTGTCGAGGGAGCGAAAGACGTACTCGCTGCCGTCGGCGCCGCGCATGCGCAGCGACTCGGTCGCCAGCCCGCCGCCGGCCTCCTCCACCGTCAGCCCACCGGCGAAGGTGCGCGGATCTAGGAAGGGGACGCGGATGGGCGTGGTCCATTCGGCGCGGTATTCGTCGCCGTCCAGGGCGCGCACTAGGCCACCGGCGCGGTACCGTGCGCCCGCGACCACCGTGGTGTCCTGCGCCGTCGCATGGGGGGGAGCCGCCAGGCCGGCGAGCCCCGCGGCAATGATCGCAAACGTCCGCAGACGCACGAGTTCCGCTCCGTGGAGGGGGATGGGAGTAGCCAAGCCGCCCGGTGTTACGGAACAAGCGTGCCGGGGGAGAAAAAACAGGTCCAGGAATCAAGTGCCCAGCGCCCAGGAACGGCGACTGGGCACTCGATCTCGACGCGTGAGCCCGCCGTTCAGTACGTCCGCCGCGAGCCGCCCATGAAGTGCGTGACGACGGAGTAGACGATGAAGATCAGCCCCGCGATCACCAGCAGGTGGACCAGGAAGCCCACCACGTTGAACACGATCTTCAGCACGAACCAGGCGACGACCAGCATGATGCCGATCTTGAGCCAGCGCTTCCAGTTATCCATGTTGCCTCGGCTGCGATGAGGAGACCTGCGCGGGGCAGAGGGTCAAGAACCGCGCCGGGGGTGATGCGGGCGTGACGGGAGGCCTCGCGGAGCGCCTTCCGCTACCGTTGTCTCGATCCACTGGCCGCATCTGCGACGCGGCCGGCCCTCTCCCCCGCCGACTTCGCCGCTCGTTCCTCGCGGCTCGCGGCGACCCCTCCCCCAAACCGCGGGGGAGGGGTGGTCGTGGTACCGAATCCTTTTCGTGCGGGATCGAATTCTCCCCTCTCCGTGAGGAACGAACGGGGAGGGGCCGGGGGAGGGGCACCCCGCGGACGCAGTTCGATGCATGTCGTCGCGCGCAGTATCTTCCGGTTCCGCGCGGCGCTCCCTCAGGAAGTCAACGTCCTGGTTCGGAACCGCGGCCTTACGCCCCCCACCCCGCCGAGTCGAGCCGCCGGTCGATGTCGTAGGCGGCGCTGATGAGGGAAAGGTGGGTGAACGCCTGGGGAAAGTTGCCCAGGTGCTCGCCGCTGGGGCCCAGCTCCTCGGCGAACAGCCCTACGTGGTTGGCGTAGCTGAGGATCTTCTCGAAGGTAAAGCGCGCCTGCTGCAGGTCGCCGCCGCGCGAAAGGCACTCGGCGTACCAGAACGAGCAGATGGTGAACGTCCCTTCGTGGTCCGAAAAGCCGTCCGTCTCTCCCCCGCGGATGGCGTAGCGGCGCACCAGCGAGTCTTCCACCAGCTCGCGCCGTACGGCGGCCATCGTCTGCACCCAGCGCGGGTCGGTGGGGCTGATGAAGCGCAGCAGCGGCATCAGCAGGCAGCTGGCGTCCATCACGTCCGACCCCGGCGTCTGCACGAATGCGCGCTTCCGGGGATTCCAGAATTCGTCGAACACGCTGCGGTAGATGGTGTTGCGCACCTCCAGCCATTGCACCATGGGCGCGGGGAGGGAGCGGTGCTGGGCCAGGCGCACCGCCCGGTCCACCGCCACCCAGCACATCACCCGCGAGCTCAGGTAGGCCTGCTCGCCGCGGCGGATCTCCCACAGGCCGTGGTCCGGCCGCCGCCAGTTCTCGCACACCCAGTTCACGACGCCGGTGAGCGTGTTCCACAGGTCGTACGACATGGGCTCGGCGTACTTGTCGTACAGGTACACCGAGTCCATCAGCGCGCCGAAGATGTCCATCTGCAGCTGCACGGCGGCGCCGTTGCCCACGCGCACGGGGCGCGAGCCGCGGTATCCCTCGAGGTGATCCAGCTCGATCTCCGGCAGCTCGTGGCGGCCATCGTGCCCGTACAGTGGCTGCAGCGGCACGCCGTCGCCCTCTTCCCCTACGCGGTCGGCGATCCAGTGGATGAACCGCCCCGTCTCCTCCGTCAGCCCCAGGCGGATGAGCGAGTAGAGGGTGAAGGCGGCGTCGCGCACCCAGGTGTAGCGGTAGTCCCAGTTGCGCCCGCCGCCCATGCTCTCCGGCAGCCCGAAGGTGGGCGCGGCGATGAGCGAGCCGTGCTCCTGCGAGACGAGGAGCCGCATCACCAGCGCGGATCGATTGACCTCGTCGCGCCAGCGGCCCGTGTAGGTGCCGCGGCCGATCCACGTCCGCCAGAAGTTCACCGTGCGCTTGAAGGCGTCCGCGGCGTAGCGCTGGCTGGCGTGCGGCCCCGCGTGCGGCTCCGACGAGGCTTCGAGGATGAAGGTGGCGCTCTTCTCGTGCCCCAGCTCGAACTCCGCCACCGCGTCGCCGTTCTCGATGCGCAGCGGCACCGATCCCCGCAGCCGCAGAAACGCCAGCCCGGCGGCTTTCTCGTCTTCGGGGACGAACACGACGCCGTCCTCGCCGTCCTGCTCCGCGCGGTGGTGCACGGCGCCGTAGCCGAAGCGCGGCGCGCAGCGCAGGGTGAACTTCACCCCGGTGCGCACCGCCTTTACCCGCCGCACCAGCCGCCGCACGCCCTCCGTCTCGCCGATGGGCATGAAGTCGCTGATCTCGGCGACGCCGTCGGCGCTGAGCGTGCGGGTAAGGAGGACGTTGGTGTCGGGGAGATACAGCTGCTTGCGGCGCGCGTCGGCGCCCAGCTGCGGGTCGATGCGAAACACGCCGCCGCGCTCGGCATCCAGCAGCGACGCGAACACCGACGGCGAGTCGAAGCGCGGCGCGCAGAAGAAGTCGATGGCGCCGTCCAGGCCCACCAGCGCGACCGTGTTCAGGTCGCCGATGATGCCATGGTCCTCGATCGGCAGGTAGCGGGCGTCTGCGGCCATCGGCTCCGTGCGCGCGGGTTGGTCGCCGCGCCGAGCGCAAAACGCGCACCTTGCAGGGATCTGGATCACATCCCCGGAAAAGATTGGGCCGTTGTCGGTTTCTCCCGGATCTCCGCCATCTCCAAAATTTGACAGTGCTCACGATCTTTATAAAGATCATGCGCCCCGACACGATGGAGGTGCTTTGGCAAATAGCGATGACTTCGGCGAGCTGCTGATCGAGGCGCTTGAAGAAGCGGTGGCTTACAAGCAGGGCAAGCGCCCCGAACTTCGTATCACCCGGTACCAGGTCACGGCACGGAAGGCTTCGCCATCACCCCCCACGACGACGGGTGATCATGGCCGCGCGTCGTAGGCTCGCACGTGGCCCTGGCGGGCGAAGTGGAGGATCTCTTCGTCGCAGGTGAGGAGCACAGCGTTCAATCGGCGCGCGGTCGTTACGATGAAGCGGTCGTTCGGGTCGCGGTGCTCCTGCCCGTCTCGCGCGCGGAGCCACTTTGGCAGGCGGGTGCTGTCGATCGCCAGCGTGGGGTCGATCGTGAGCACGCGGACGCCCGGATACTGCCGCTGGTCGCGGACCCAGGCGTCCAGGTCTCCGGCGATGAGGGCCTGCCCGCGCTCCGCCTTCAACGCGACCTCCCAGACGGAGGCGGCGGACACGAAAAGCCGCCGATCGCGGGCCGCGGCCTCGATCGACGGCAGGAGCGCGGGAGTGAGGCGGCCCGGACCACCGGCCTCGCCGCTCACCCACACCCATACGTGCGTGTCCATCACCAGCCGGTCCGACGCCGCCAGGTCAGAGGTCAGCATCGACCTCCCAATCCTCGGCGATCGGGGCAAGCAGATCCTCGTCCGTGATCTGAATCACCCCGCGCGAACGCCCGACGAACGGCCGTAGCCCACCTGTGATCGGCACCAGCTTGGCGATGGGCTCGTTGCGCTTGGTGATGACGATCTCTACGCCCGTCTCGTTCACCTGATCCATCAGCTTCAGACACACAGGCTTGAATTCGCCCGCGGGAATGATCCGCCGGCCAGGGAACCGCTCCGAGAGCAGCCCCTTCGTTCGAATCCGCTTCATGTCGCTCTCCTTGCCTGGTCTCGTGACCTGAATATATGGTCACGAGACTGGATGGGGAAGCGTCGCTGGTTTAGTACCCCGGGATGGGGCAGCTCTTGGCGGGTTTGAGGCGGGCGTTCACGGGCGGATCGGGGAAGTACTGGATGTCGATCTGCACCTGCTTGGCCACCTTCTTTCCAAACAGCATCAGCACCAGCTGCAGCGCCTCGTCCAGGCCGGCGGAGATGCCGGCGCCGGTGACGCGCGTGCCCAGGGCGTCCGGGTCGGGGCGCGGCGGATCGACCACGAAGCGCGGCCAGCGGCGGTTCTTGCCGCCGATCGGCTTTACCTCCTTGAAGCGGCTGAAGCAGGGGATGAACGCCCAGTGCGTGGTGGCGCGGAAGCCGTCCAGCAGCCCGGCCGCGGCCAGCAGCATGGCCCCCTCGCAGACGGAGGTCACGAAGCGCGCGCGGGGCGCCCACGCCTTGAGCTGCTCCAGGTACGGCCCGCCCTTCATCATCACCTCCAGCGACTCCACCGCCCCGCCGGGCACCCACAGCACGTCCAGGTGCGGCACCTGGGCAAAGGTGGCCTGCGGCATGAGCGCCATGGGCGGCGCGGCGTCGGTGACGAAGGTGCGGGTGGGGACGGGGTCCATCGTCTGCGCCAGCACCAGCACGTTCACGGCGCAGTCGCCGGCCACCTCGCTGGCCAGGTTGCTGAACACCTCGTAGGGGCCGGCGACGTCGAGCGGGTCAACGCCGGGGTAGATGGCGATGCCGATGGTGAGCGACTTTGCGCGCGTGCTCATCTGGTGCTCCCGGAGGATGGGGATTCCCCTGAAGTGGCGAAGAAGGTGGCGAAAGTCCATCACCCCACCTCCGCCGGCTGGGCGGCGTGGGCGTGGCGGCGGCGCCAGAACTCGCGCTCCGGCCAGCGCGCCTCCTCCGCGTAGTATTTGGCGCGGGTGCCGAGAAAATGCTCGAACTCCCGCGCGACGAAGGCGGGGTAGCGGCGCATCCCCGCATCATCCCCCTTCGCCAGCAGGTCGCCCGCGGCGTAGGCGGCGAACACGCCCGAGCGCAGCGCCTTGAGGATGCCCTGCGAGCTGAGCGGGTCGAACGTCGACGCGGCGTCGCCCACGGCCAGCCAGCCGTCCCCCGCCGCGGGGTCCAGCCGCCCGGAGCGCGCCGCGCGCACGACGGGATCGCCGTCCGCCACCGCGTCCCCGAGCGAACCGCGGACGCGCGGCGCGGTCTCCGCCAGCAGGTCGTGCCAATGCGCGTCCTCGTCCATGCGCAGGCCGCGGGCAAGGTCGCTGTCCGTCATGCAGGCGACCACGCGCCGCCCGTCCGGGAGCGGCGCCGTGTACCACCAGCCGTCGGCGAAGGCCTCCACCAGCGTGTACGGCGTCCCCCCGCCCCCCGGCTGCCGGAAGAAGCGGACGAACCCGGCGAGGCGATCGTGGACGACGAGGCGCGCCCCGCCGCGGCGCCGGGCCAGCGCGCCCCCCGCCCCGGTGGCGTCCACCAGCAGGCGCGCCCGCAGCTCCGTCCCGTCCGAGAGCGGAAGCCGCCAGCCGTCCGCATCCCGCACGGCGTCCAGCACCCGCGTCTCGCGGCGGACGTGGACGCCGCGGGCCCGCGCCTGGTCCGCCAGCATGCCGTCGAAGGCGCCGCGGTCCAGGTGCCACCCCACCTGCCGCACGTGGTACAGGAACTCGTTCTCGTACGGCACCGGCGAGCCCCACGCCGCCGCCGTTCCGTACGCGGGGTGGTGCGCCTGCGCCGCGAACGCGTCCCACACGCCCAGGTGCCGCAGCACGTCCGCCGCGGGCGGCGGCAGCGTCTCGCCCACCCGCTCGCCCCCGTACGCCGACGCCTCCACCAGCGCGACGGAAAGCCCGGGCGCGTGGGCGCGCAGCGCGAGCGCCGCCGCGCACCCCCCGGGCCCGCCGCCCGCGACCACCACGTCGTGCGCGGAATCCCTCACTTGCCCTTCTTGTCCATCCTGGCGGCGTCCGTCTTGACGGCGTACCACGACGCCACCACCCCCGCGGGCGCGATCCCCCCGCTGCCGTCCGGATGCGGGATGGTGCGGACGATGGAGCCCACCAGCGCCACCCGCTGCTGCTTGTTGGTGCTGTTGGGCCACACCGGCACCAGCCAGCCGATGTAGTCGTAGATCCACTCCGCCCCGCTCACCTTGCCCTTGCCCTGAAAGCGCACCTGGCCGGGGTTGCCGGGGCTCATGGAGCCGTGCAGGTCAAGCGACCAGCCGTCGCCGCCGATGGTGCCCGTAAGCTCCTCCGGCACCGCGCCCTCGCGGATGACGATGGTGCCGTAGCCGAAGAAGAGCTTGGCCCAGGCCTTGGGATCCTTGGACGGGTCGGGCCCCAGCACCGGGTCGTTCAGCAGGCTGCGGTAGGTCCAGGTGCCCACGAAGGGATTCACGCTGCTCATTATTCCTCCTTCTTGAGGTGAGATGGACTGCCTTCGACGCTGATGTACGGCGGCGGGCTGGGCGGCGGCGAGATGTTGCCGCTCATGTCGTCCGAGGCGAGCCATGGGTTCTTGCGTACGAAGCCCAGGCGCCACCAGTCGGTGACCATCTTGAAGTCGCCCTCCTTGGTCTGCGGAATCCCCAGCGCCCAGGTCTGCCAGTAGTAGTAGGTGGGCTTGCCGTCCTTGATGTCCACGGGGACGAAGACCTGCATGGGGCGGTGCCCCGGCCACCAGAGCGACTCCCAGGTGCGCATCCCCGCCGTCATCTGCGAGTCGCCGTCGCTCTCCGGATAGACCAGGTTCCAGTCCAGGTAGGTGATGTCGGTGACGTTGGTGGAGCACTCGTTGAAGTCCGCCTGCCAGGGGAGCGCCATGTACTTGGTCAGGTCGCCCGGCTGCAGCCCCGTGTCGAAGTTGTTCTTCAGGCTGAGCGACTTGCTGATGTAGGCGCCGTACTCCGGCTCGCTGGTCCCCTCGGCCGACTGCGCGCTGGTGGCGTTGGCCTGGGCCGCCGTCTCCTGGAAGGCGTAGAAGGTCTGGTCGGCCTTGATGCGGCCCAGGTTGTTGTAGATGGCGGGGTTGCGCATCACCCACCCCAGCTCGCACCCCGGGCAGAACGCGCCGCCGGCCACCTGGCTGATGACGCCGCGGTCCAACATGGTGCCGGTGGTGTTCTTCCAGTCGTCGTAGGGGTTCCACGGGTCCGGGTTCCCCCACCCCTCGATCTTTTCGTTGTAGAAGCGCCCTTCCATCCACTGCCGCAGCAGGTACAGCTGCGTGTCGGTAAGCCGCATGAACTTGGCGGGCAGGGTGTTGCTGAGCGGGTTGTCGCCGTTCAGCAGCGGCATGAGCGGCAGGTTGTGCGTGCGCCCGTCCGGCCGCCCACCGGCGAAGAAGCGGTTCTCCTCGCTCGGCTGCCGCAGCAGGTCGAACAGGAACTGCCGGAAGGGGCGGTACTCGTCCACCGTGTGGGTGGCGATGGCGGCCTTGCGCGCCTCCTCCAGCAGGCGGCCGGAGTACAGCTTGTTCAGGTGGTCCTGCAGCGCCTTGCGCAGCCGCGTCTGCATGCGCGCCAGCACCTGGCCCACGCGGTCCTTCTTGCCGCCGCCCTTGACCGCCGCGCTCTCCGCGCGCAGCGACGGCGCGCCGGGGGCGTCGGGCCCGGGGAGCGCGTCCACCAGGGCGCCGGTGCGGCGGTCCAGGTCGTCCTTGGCCTGCGCCAGCTCCGGCCGCGGGCCCGCCTGGCGGAAGGCGAAAAGGAATCCGTCCACCCCGCCCGGATCAGACGGACTCGTGGGATGCGTCCCGGGGGACGCGAGGGCGTCGCCGCCCACCGCCCTGGGGCCGGGCTGCGCGTCGGTGCCGGCGCCCGCCAGCGCGTCCGGCGCCGTCTCCGGGTCCGGGCGCGCCGTGCCGCCCTCCGCCGCGGCGGGCTCCAGCGACGCCACGTACGCAGCCACGGCCGCCCGCAGCTCCGCCGCCGCGGGGCCGGTGAGCAGCCTGTCGATCTGCGCGCGCAGCGCCTGGTGCCCGCCGCCGCCCAGCCCCGCCAGCTCCACCTGCGCCTGCTTTTCGATCACCCCCAGCGCCGGGCGAAGCGTCTCCATGAACAGGTCGCCGCTGCGCAGCCGCTCCACGAAGCGCGCCTCCTCTTCCCGCACGCCGTCCCAGTTGATGATGGGCGGCATCCCCAGCTTGTCGGGGTCGAAGGTGCCGCGGGTGGACTGGTTGTGGGGGAAGTTGGACTGCCCCAGGATGTCGCTTACGTAGCTGAACTGGTCTGGGCGAAAGAGGATCGACCAGATGTCGCGGAAGAACCAGGGCTTGTACTCCGGGTTCCACTGCAGCCGCCCCGCGCGCCACATCTGCAGCGCCGCCTGGTCCTGCGGGTCGATGAGCTGCGGGTGATCGAACGTCCCCGACTGGCCGTAGATGTCCGTCCGCGCGGCGAACTGGCGGATGTTCAGGTCCTGGATCAGGTCGTCCATGGTGACCATGTCCAGGATCTCCGGGACGTAGCCGGGATACCCGGCCACCACCCACGCCGGGTACTCCACGTCCACGTAGCGCAGCCGGCCCTCGGCCTCGGGCGACTTCATCACCAGCCGCGCCATCACCGGGCCGTCGCTGGTGTCGTCGAACCAGCCGTCGTTGTTGGCGTAGTGCTCGATGCGCGGCTGGCCGAACTTGCCGTAGTTGAAGCTGCCGGCGTTGCCGTGCCCGCCCAGCACCAGCAGCCGCCCCTCGTCGTCCGTCCGCAGCGCCCCCAGCGTGTCGATGGGGTTCGGCTGCAGCTTGGGCGGAAACGTCGTCGCGTAGAGCGCACCGCCGTCGCGGTCGAACTCCGCCGTGCGCGCGTTCCGGCGGTTCACCGTGCGCGGGCCGGGGTCGATGATCAGGTGCCGGCGCGCCTGCTTGCCCTTGATGTCGGGATTCCGCCTGGGGTGGCCGGGGGCGTAGCCGTGCTCGCCCTCCAGCTGCTTGAAGGCGTACCACGACGGCTTCTTGTTGGCCAGCCACACGCGCCACTCGATGTCCACCAGCAGCCCCTGGTTGCCGCCGCCGCCCACCTCGTCCGTGCCGATCTTCAGCGGGCGGCCCTCGGGGCTCTCGTCATCGTACACATAGACCTGAAAGCGGGCGGCCTGGCGCTTTACCCGCCCCTCGCCGTCCTTGAAGGTGCTGATGGGCAGCTCGGCGCCGTCGGGCCCCAACACGGGGTTGCCCTTGGCGTCGCACTCGATGGGGAGCGCGCCGGGGGTCTCGGGCGAGAGGTAGAACTCGTCCGGGCTGTTCCCCAGCCGCGCGACGCCGATGGCGGGGTGGATGCGATATTTGGGAGGCATGGTCAGGGAGTGCGTGAGTGCGTGAGTGCGTAAGTGCGTTGGTCCGTGAGCGCCGGTTCCTGGTGCGTAGGGGGCGGAGGTGCGGGTGTGCGAGAGGCGACGAGTCCTGGCTTCGAGGTGCCGTTACTCCCGCACTCACGCACTTCCGCACTCCCGCACTTTTCCCTAGTCCAGGAAGTTCAGCGACACGCCCTCGAGCCGCAGCACCTCGTTGTCTTCGCAGTAGTCGGCGCCGATCACCACCAGCGTGATCTGCAGCTCCTTGCCCTTCTCCAGCAGCCTGCGCGCGGTGGTGGTCACGTTCACCCGGTGGTTGCGGGGTGCGTTGTGGCTGCGCGGCCGCAGGTCGTACGGGCGGCGCTCCGGCACCGCGCAGTGCCCCGGCCCGCCGATGCACTCGCCGTGGCCAAAGATGGCCAGGTAGCCCGCGTAGCTGGGGTGGTCCACCGGCGTGTTTGCGTTGGCGTCCGGCAGGTTGAGGAAGACGCGGATGAAGCACGAGCGCTCCAGCTGCGGCACGCCCAGCAGCCGCACCTCGGCCGTGCGAAAGCCCGTGCGCGCCGGCCTGGGAACGGCGATGGGACGGGAGACGAAGCGGCCCACCGGCGCCTCGAGGCCCACCGGGATCAGGCAGGTGCTGCGGACGTACTCGTAGCCGAAGCGGCTGATCTCCAGCGTATCGCCCACCGTGTAGCTCCACGGGGTGAGCACCGACTCCAGGTCCACCGGGTTGGCGCCGGGGTGCTTGAGCTGCCACTCCCACCACAACCGGTCGATGTTGGCGTGGATGGGCCAGAAGATGGGATCGAACGAGGCGGTGAGGTTGCTGAGCATGTCGCCGGTGGGCTGCTGCTCGTAGTACATGTCGTCGCGCGAGTGAAAGCGCCGGTCGCGCGCCCGCACCGCCCGGTTGCGCATGGTCCCCGCCTCGTTCCCCGCCGCCGCCAGCTCGCCCGGCGTGGCAGACTCGGCCGCGAAGGCCGACGACGAGGGAGCCGGCGGCTTGTAGTCCGGGTTCAGCCCCCCCGTCCAGATGTGCATG
>DASTVC010000437.1:0-2790 GCA_035759295.1 Longimicrobium sp.
CGTCGCGTCCTCCCGCACCTCGGCGACGCGCTGTGCGTGGATCGGCGGCTCGTCGTCCTGCGGCGGCAGTGCGATGTCCACGACGGGGCCGGGCAGATTCTGCGGCTGCCACCGCGCGCGGATGTCGGTCTCGTAGAAGTCGATCGTTCGCCCCAGCTCGCTCTCCAGCCGGTCGCGGATATGCAGGATGGCGCGGTCCGTGACGATGAGGTCGCTGTCGCCGGCGGCGGACTGGAAGTCGGTGAGGTGATCCGGAAACGCGTTGAGGATGTGTGTGCGGTGCGCGGCGGAGACAATCCCTTCGAACACGTCGGGGAATAGCAGGTTCAGCAGGATGTGCCGCAGCAGCCGACGGCCTCCGCCGGGCACTTGCTCCAGCATTCGTGCCGTCGCCCATGGATCTGCCAGAACCTCTCCCGCCTCGGTGGGTCTCGCCTTAAGATCGGTGGCGACGGCGATCAGGTACTCCAGCTCCCGGTCGCGCCGCGTAAGGTACGCCGTTCCCGGGTGGCCGATTCCGCTGTCCAGCACCGCGAGCAGCTCCGAATCCGGCAGCGGGTTGCCCGACAGCTCCCATACCTCTCGCACCATTCTGCGTTTTGCCTCGCCTCCGATGGCGCGTGCGCTGGGAAAGAGGTTCATCACGTACAGCATTTCCGCCGCAAGCCACGCCGTATACGGCGACGCGCCGCTGAGCTGCTGACGGAACTTCGTCATGAAGGAGTCCGATCCCAGCAGCGGGTTCTGCACGAACGCGGTATGCAACTCCTCCAGGGTCTGGCTGGTCCAGACAGGCTGGGTATTGAAAAGGGAGCCGTCGCGAAGGAGGCAGCGGTCCCGCCAGAGTGCTGCGGCGTCGTGTGCCGGGGTCCGGGGACGGGCGAGTTCCATGGGAGGGTCGGTGGCCATGCGGATGGGAAGCTGACCCGTCAGGTTAGTCGGATGACGTGGACGGCGCCATATTTTCGGCTCAGCGCCCGATCCGCTGCGGAACCTGTACGCCGCCCTCGGCCGCACCCTGCGCGCCCGCGCCCCCGGCTGGACCCTCGTCCTCCTCTCGCCGGACCACGCGCTGGAACGCCAGGTCGGCATCCCGCTGAACGAGGCCCTGCGCACCACCAACGGCGGCATCCCCGTGCGCCTGGTCGTCGGCCGCGTACCTGACGGCGGGTGAGCGTCCGCGAGTGAAGGTCTGTCAAAGGATCGCCTGTCCGGACGTTCTCTGATCGAACCGCTCACTCGGAGACCCCTTGCTCAAGCGCATCCCCATCCTGCTCGGCCTGCTGGTGCTGGGCGCCTGCTGCTGCGGAGTGCCGACCGGCCCCGCGCCCCCGCCCGTGCACGCGGTAAAGCTGGGTCCCTGGTACTACCTGCTGGTGGACGATCAGCCCGTCGTGGCGCAGGGCGGGCCCGTGCTGGGGCCCGAATTCGCGCGGGTGCTGCGGCGGATCGACTGCGAAGGCGTCATCCACCTCGGCGACGGGCAGATCGAGGATCCCTGCGGATTTCAGGAGGGAGATTCGGACGTGCTCCCCGCGGGCACCACCCTGCATCCCGTGGACGGCATTCCCGGCGGACAGCGGCTGGGCGCCGTGCTGGACGGGCGGCTGCTGATCTTCGCCATCCGGTACCCGCCCGATTGACGCCTTCCCAAACACACGCGCCGCGCCCGATGCGTCACCGGCTGAACCGGAAGATGTCATTCGTCCCGTTACCCTTGCCCGCCGGGGTACTCTGCTGTTCAGTTGATGCGCACCGGCTCCGCCGCAACGTGCGACACGGCGACACACTCGTTGCCCCGGGCGTCGGTACAGCCAATATTAGGCGTCAAAACACGCGGGCCCCTTCCGTCCTGGCCCGCCAGACCCCCGCACACCGGAGCCCCCGGATGCCGCATCCGGCCGGAAACCCCGCTCGGCGCTCGCGCCCGTCGTACCTGGCCGCCCCACCCCTGCTTTCCGAAAGCGAGCCCTTCGAGGGCGCGGCGCTGCTGCGCGAGCACCCCGGGGCCCTTGGCGCCGTGCTGTGGAAGTCGCTGCGCGACGTGTGCGCGTGGACGGCCGCCGCGCCCGGTGACCGCGCCGCCCTGTTTCCCCCCGCCGCCGCCGAAGCGCGCGCCGCCGAGGTGGCCGGCGCCGCCGCCGAGCCGGAGCTGTGGGGCCCGCTGCTCGTCATCCAGCGGCTGGTGGCGTGTCCGGACGACGTGGACCATCCCCGGCTGGTGCACGCCTGCCGGGCCATTGCACGCTGGGGCGAGCGGCGCGGCTTTACGGCCGTCCAGCTCGCCTTCGTTCAGGCGGCCGCGTGCCTGGTGCCCGAGCACCCGCGGCTGGCCTACTCGGTGGGCCGCCTGGCCCGCGACCGCGGCGAGTACGCGCGCGCCGAAAGCTGGCTGCGCGCCTCCATCCGCCTGGCGCGCGGCATCGACTGGCACACCTACGCCCTGGCCTACCTCAGCCTGGGCACCCTGTACCTGCAGCTCGGCAACCTTCCCGCCGCGCGCAGCGTCACCCTGCGCGGCTACCGCACCACCATGCGCCGCCGCGTCCGCGCGCTTCGGGGCCCGGCGCTGCACAACATGTTCGTGCTCGCCGCCGAAGGGGCGGACTATACGCGAGCGCACGAGTATGCCCGCGCGGCGCTGGCGTGCTACGGAGAAGGCCACCCGCGTCTTGCCGCGCTGGCGTACGACCTGGGGTGTGTGTGGTTCCTCAGCGGAAACTTCGACCGGGCCCTTCCCGTCCTCGAAGCCGTGCTCCCGCACGTACCCGATACCCCGGAGCGCGCCCT
>DASTVC010000438.1:0-5786 GCA_035759295.1 Longimicrobium sp.
CCGCCGCGCGCAGGGGCAGCCCCAGGTACAGCGGCGCACCCGCGGCCTCGCTGGCCGGAAGCCCCAGCGCCAGCGCGAACCCGGTGCACAGCACCAGCCCCGAAAAGGCGAACGCGTACTTCAGCTTGCCGATGGATTCACTGCCGCGGACGGCGCCCAGCACCATCACGGACAGCAGGCAGCAGGGAATCCCCATCCCCATGGCCCAGCCGGCCCACACCGGCGGATCGCCGGGGAGAAAGGCGCTGGCGTACGCAGACGCGATGGCCAGCGTCCCCGCGAGCAGGGCGAAAAGGGCGTTGCGTCGCGCCATCAGGTTTCCTGGTAAAGGGCTTCCAGCCGGTCGCGGTGCCGCTCGGCGATGGCCGTGCGGCGCAGCTTCAGGGTCGGCGTAAGGTCGTCGCCGTCGAACGGCAGGTGCAGCAGCGCAAAGCGGCGCACCCGCTCGGGGTTCGAAAGGCCCGCGTTCACCCGGTCCACCGCCGCCTGCACCGACGCGTACAGCCGCGGATCGTGCACGACGGAGGGATCGTCCGGGTCCGCCGCGTGGCCGTTGGACAGGGATTCGATCGCCGTGCGGCTGGGGACGATGAGGGCGCTGACGAAGTGCCGCCCTTCGCCGTACAGCATCGCTTGGTGGATGAGCGGGTCGCCCGCGAGCGCGGCTTCGATGGGGAGCGGCGCGACCTTTTTTCCGTTGCTGAGCGCGATGAGCTCCTTCTTGCGCCCCTGCACCCGCAGCGCGCCGTCGTCGCCCACGCGCCCCAGGTCGCCCGTGCGAAGCCACGCGCCGTCCGCGCTGAAGGCCGATCGCGTCTCGTCGGGGCGGCCGTGGTAGCCGCTGAAGGTGAGGGCGTTTCGGCGGATGAGGATCTCGCCGTCCTCCGCGATCCGCAGCTCCGTGCCCACCATCGGCGGGCCGGAGGTGTCGAACTGGTAGCGGGCGGGGCGGTTGAAGGCGGTGCACAGGTGCTCCGTCAGCCCGTATCCACCGAGGACCGTAATCCCCAGCGCGTCCAGGTACTCGCTGACGTCCATCGGCAGCGTCGCGCCGCCGCTGGTGGCAAGCCGCGCCCCGCCGAACATCCCCCGCGCCCGCTCCAGCAGCGGCGCGCCGAGGGTCGTCCACTCCTCCTCCAGCACCGCCGGGACCGGCCGTCCGCCGCGGATCAGCGCCGAGCGCTCGCGCCCCAGCTCCAGCGTGCGCTCCCAGCGGTCGCGTTCCGCGCCCTCCGCCGCGGCCTGCTCGCGCCGCAGCGCCTCCACCGCCTTCTCGTAGAAGCGCGGCAGCCCGCCGAAGAGCGTCGGGCGGAACGCACGCGCCGCCTGCCAGACCCGGTTGTGGTCCGCGACGAGGCCCGCCTGCATGCCGACCAGGATGCGGGTGTGCAGGCCGAAGATGCGTTCCGCGGCGTGGCAGAAGGGGAGGAACGAGAGCGCGGTGTCGCCGTGCTGCAGGCCCAGCGTGTCGCGGATGGAGGCGGCCGAGGCGAGGAGGCAGCGGTGCGAGATCTCCGCCCCCTTGGGCTCGCCCGTGCTGCCGGAGGTGTAGATGAGGATGGCGGTGTCGTCCGCCTTTGCGCCGTGCGTGCGGTCCGCCAGCTCGTGGCCGATCTCCGGCTGCGACGCCAGCGCCGCCTGCCCCGAGGCCAGCCACTCCGCCCAGGAAAGGACGTCCATCTCCCCGTCCGTCCCCGCGACCACGATGCGCAGGGCGGGGAGCTGATGATGGACGGCGCGCACCTTCTCCAGCTGCGCCGCGGAATCGACCACGACCGCGACTGCACCGCAGTCCGCCAGCACCTGCCGCACCTGGCCGGGCGCGCTGGTGGGATAGACGCCGACGGAGACGCCGGCCGCCATCATCACCCCCAGGTCCGCCACCGGCCACTCGATCCCGTTCCCGGCCAGGATGGCCACGTGCTCGCCGCGGCGCAGCCCCGCCGCCACCAGCGCCGCCGCGAACGACCGCGACCGCTCCGCCCACTCGCGCCAGGTCAGCGTCTCGTCGCGCGGCGCGCCGCCGGCGGAGAGGACGTGCAGCGCGGGCGAGGCGCCGTCCGCGCGGACGCGGTCCAGGAAGGCGGTGACGGCCGTATCAGCCATGGCCGTTCCCCCCGTTCCGCGTCCAGCGCAGCGCCACGCACCCCATCGACAGCCCCGCGCCGGAGCCCGTCATCATCACCAGGTCGCCGGGGTGCAGGCGGCCGGCGCGCGCGGCGTCGTCCAGCGCCATCGGCAGGCAGGCGGATCCCGTGTATCCCCACTTGCCCATCACCGTGTGCGCCTTGTCCATCGGCTCGCCCAGGCGCCCCATCACCTCCACGATGGTGGAGCGGTTCACCTGCGTCCAAAGCCACAGGTCCACGTCCTCCACCTTCGACCCGACTCTGTCCAAAACGGAGCGGACGATGCGCGGCCACCCCTCCTCGTTCACTTCCCTCGGATACTTCTTCACGAAGCGCAGCCGGTTGCGCACGCCGCTCTCCAGCACGTCGCGGTCGATGGGCTCCGCCGTGCCCCCCGCGAACACGCCCATCCCGTCGCTGAACGAGCCGTCCGCCGCCAGCTCCGACGCCAGGATCCCCGCTTCATCCGACGCCTCGAGCACGACCGCTCCCGCGCCGTCGGCGAAGATGGTGACCGTCTTCTTGTCCGCGCGGTCCAGGAACTTGCTCATCGCGTAGACGGCGACGACCAGCACGCGCCCGTAGCGCTCGTCCGCGCGCAGGTACTTCCACGCCACGTCCAGCGCCGTGGCGAACCCGGCGCAGGCGCTGTTGACGTCGAACGTCCCCGCGTCCGCCCGCATCCCCAGCCGCCCGTGAAGCACGGAAGCCGTCGCGGGGGAGACGTACTCCGGCGTGTCTGTGGATACGATCAGCAGGTCCACGTCGTCGGCGCCGATCCCCGCGTCGTCCATCGCGCGCCGCGCCGCCTGCTCCGCCAGGTCCGCGGTGGATTCGCCGTCCGCGCACCAGCGGCGCTCGGCGATCCCCAGCGTGTTGCGGACGAAGTCGTCCACGTCCTCACCCAGCGCGGCGGAAAGCTCCGCGTTGGTGACGACCCGCTCGGGGACGTAGCTGCCGGTTCCGGCGATGACGGCGTTGCGAAACACAGTGCGTGAGTGCGTTAGTGCGGAAGTGCGTGAGTCCAAGGTGCCAAGTACGGAGTACGAAAGTGCGTTGTTGATACGTATTAGCAGTGCGACCCGTCTGGCCCTCACCCGGCTCGTTCCTCGCCTGCCCTCTCCCACAAACTGCGTGGGAGAGGGGATAAACGGCTCGAGATCCTAGGGGGCCTACGCCGGCCCCGTTGTCCCGCGGACGATCAGCCTCACGGGGAGCGGCTTGCCGGGCTTCGGGGCCGCCGCTTCGTCGTCCAGCTGCTTGATGAGCAGCCTCGCCGCGCGGGCGCCCAGCTCGCGGGCGGGGACGCGGACGGTGGTCAGTTCGGGGGTCAGCACGCGGGCCAGCTCCACGTCGTCGCAGCCCACGATGGACATCATCCCCGGCACCGCGACGCCTGCGGTCAGGCAGGCCTTGAGCGCCCCCGCGGCCACCAGGTCCACCGCGCAGAAGCAGGCGGTGGGGCGCTGCGCCGGCGGCAGGGCGAGGAGCGCCTTCATCGCCGCCAGGCCGCCGCTCACCGTGGGCGGCACGCGGCGCAGACGTTCGCTCGGGAGCGTCATCCCCGCATCGCGCAGCGCCGCAAAAAAGCCGCGCTCCCGCATCCGCAGGCCGTGCACGTCGCTGGCGGGCCCCGCGAACGCCAGCCGCGTGTGCCCCAGCGCCAGCAGGTGCTCCGCCGCCAGCCGCCCCGCGCCGATCGCGTCGCTCGCCACGCCCGGCCAGCGCTCCGACGGCTCATCCACCAGCACCACCTTCATCCCGCTGAGCGCGTGCTCCTGCAGCGCCAGCGCGCCGAACCCGTCCAGGATCACCCCGTCTACCTGCCGGGCCTGCAGCGCCTCCAGGTGCCGCTGTGGCGAGACCTCGCGCACGTCGCCGGGAAGCACCACGTACCCCGCCTCCGCCGCCACCCGCTGCACGCCCGTCACCACGTCGAGAAAGAACGGGTTCGAGAGATCCGGCACCATCACACCGATGGCGTACGACTTTCGCTGGACCAATCCTCGGGCGACCAGGTTGGGCCGGTATCCCAGCTCCCCCGCCGCCCGCACCACCCGCTCCCGCGTCTGCGCCGAAACCCTCGCCCGCGGATTGCCCCCCAGCACCAGCGACACGGTCGCCTGCGAGACGCCCGCCCGTCGGGCAACGTCGTGCGTGGTGGCGGGGCGGGCGGAGTCGGATCGTCGGGTAGGCATGTTGATACGTATTAGCTAATACGTATTGGCATCGTGCGCAAGGGTTATGTTCAGAGTGTGGACGAAGGGCAGGGAGGGGAGGTTAGAGGGGACGGGTTACAGGGGACACGGGATGCGAGACCGTTGCCTGCGAGCAGCCTTGTGGCGTATCAATCAAATCCTCGCACGCGGTCTCAGCCTGAACAGGAACTCTGATGATGATGGGACTCATCCTGCAGTCGCGCGCGCTGGAGGGGGCGGTCGCACTGGCCGCCGCGGCGTGGTGCGGCATCGTGGTGTGGAAGTCGATCGACTACATCGTCACCAACCGCCGCAACCGCCGCGATCCTGGCCCGGACACCGATCCCGACGCATAGTCCAAAAAGCTCGCACGCAGAGCAGCAGAGAAGCGGAGAATACCGAATCCGCAAAGACTGCGTCCAGAAGATCACTGTCATTCTGAGGAAGGCGCCGCGCAAAAACCGCCTTCACGCTCAAACGCCAGTGCGCCGACCGAAGAATCTCTATCGGAAACGGGGGGGTCTCGCGCCAGGGCCGACGTAGCCGACGGGACCGTGCGCCCATCGTAGAGATTCTTCGGTCGGCGCAACAGGGCGTGGAGCGACTGGAACGGATGGAGCGCGCGCCTTCCTCAGAATGACACCGTCCGCTGGATATGCTTTTCCGCTCTGCTGCTCTGCCCCTCGGCTGCGGTTTTCAGGGAGGCTCGCACTTGCGATAGAATATGATAAGCATAATATTATGATCGTCATCCAACAGGGATGCGCAACCCGGAGACGAAGACAATGGCCGACGCATACATCATCGACGCGGTGCGCACGCCGCGCGGGCGGGGCAAGAAGGGCAAGGGCTCGCTGACGGAGATCCATCCGCAGGAACTGCTGGCGCAGACGCTCCAGGAGCTGGCGCGGCGCACGGAGGTGGATCCCGCCGACGTGGACGACGTGGTGGTGGGCGCCGTGTCGCAGGTGGGCGAGCAGGGCTCCAACATCGCCCGCAACGCCGTGCTGGCCGCCGACTGGCCGCTGCACGTGGGCGGCGTATCGCTCAACCGCTACTGCGGATCGGGGCTGCAGGCCGTGAACTTCGCCGCGATGGGCGTGATGAGCGGAGCGCAGGAGGTGGTGGTGGGCGCCGGCGTGGAGAGCATGTCGCGCGTGCCCATGAACAGCGACGGCGGACAGGGCGACGGGATGAACCCGCACCTGCGCCGCAAGCATCCCCAGGTGCCGCAGGGCATCAGCGCGGACCTGATCGCGACGATGGAGGGCTTCAGCCGCGAGGAGCTGGACGCCTTTGCGCTCCGCTCGCAGCAGAACGCGGCCGTGGCGCAGCGCGAGTGCCGCTTCGGCCGCGCGCTCTTTGCCGTGCGCGATCCCGAGACGGGCGCCGTGGCGCTGGAGAAGGACGAGTTTCCGCGGCCGGAGACGACGATGGAGGCGCTGGCGAGCCTCCCTGC
>DASTVC010000439.1:0-17061 GCA_035759295.1 Longimicrobium sp.
CTAACGCACTAACGCACTAACGCACTAACGCACTAACGCACTAACGCACTAACGCACTAACGCACTAACGCACTTCCCTCAGTGTCCCGCCTGCAGCAGCTCCACCAGCACGCTCCCCGTCGACTTCGGATGCACGAAGGCCACCAGGTGGCCGGCGGCGCCGGGGCGGGGGGCTTCGTCGATCAGCTGGCGGCCCTCGGCGCGGTAGCGGTCCAGCTCCGCCTGCACGTCGGGAACGCGGTAGCACAGATGGTGCATCCCCGGTCCGCGCTTCGCGAGGTACTTTGCCACGGCCGAGTCGTCGCGGGTGGGGGCCAGCAGCTCCAGGCGTCCTTCGCCGGAGCCCAGGAACACCACCTCCACCCCCTGCGACTCCACGACCTCCCTCCCGTGCCCCTTGTGGCCGGTGATAGATTCGAAGATGGGGAGCGACTCGTCCAGCGAGTGCACCGCGATTCCAACGTGGTCCAGCGCGCGCTCGGTCATCGGGCTCTTCGGCGGGTCGGGTTTTTGAACATGGTTTCGGTAGAAGCCGCGACAGGATAGCCCGGCGCGCCGGGCGCGGCTACAGGCAACGGGCCCCCGGGGCCCTGGAACGGGAGAGGGACCAGGCAATGGCGGACAGCAACAACATCGCGGAGATCACGGACGCGAACTTCCAGGCGGAGATCGCGGACAACGGCGGGCTTTCGATGGTGGACTTCTGGGCCGAGTGGTGCGGCCCGTGCCGCCTGATCGCGCCCTTCGTGGAGCAGCTGGCCGCGGAGTACGCCGGCCAGGTGAAGGTGGGCAAGCTGGACGTGGACGCCAACCAGCGCACCGCCGCCCAGTTCAACGTGCGCTCCATCCCTACCGTGCTCTTCTTCCGCAACGGCCAGGTGGTGGACCAGGTGATCGGCGCCGTGCCCAAGCCGGCGCTGGACCGCAAGATCCAGGAGCACCTGGCCGCGGCGGCGTAGGTTACAGGGAACAGGGTACAGGTTACAGGGGAGACGCGTCGGCTCGCATCCCCTGTAACCTGTTCCCTGTCTCCTAATCTCCCGCAATCTGCGCCCCCGGTTGCGCATTGCGAGGCCGCCGCGCCCCGTCTGATTCGCATCCCTAATCCCCGCAATCGCTTGCGCTGCGGCACGGATCGTGACTCCGCGCGGTGTGGGTCACCGCCGCTCCCGTCATGCCCCGGACAATGATCTACCGCTTTCCATTCGACGCCGCGTACCTTCCGCGCACCAAGCTCTCGTACGTAAACCTCCCCGGCATCCTCAGCGACGGCAAGCGCGACCGCCAGGCCCGTGTCCCGGGCTTCGTGGCCGTGCAGCTGGGCGAGCGCTGCTTCCTCATCTTCCTCAAGGAAGGCGAGCCGTTCTACGCGGCCCGCATCAACCCGCAGGGGCGCGGGCCCGCCGCACTCTCGGAGGTGCTGCGGCTGGCGTCGACGGAGAGCGAGCGCGGCGAGGGGGGGCAGATCGGCTACTTCGGCGCGCCCGAGGCGCAGCTGCGCGCCATGCTCTCCACCATGGTGCACGATCCGCTGCCGCTTACGGCGGAGCTGGATCCCGCCCGGCCGGAGCGGCTCTTTCCCATCCTCCGCGAGCGGGGATTCACCGGGGTGATGGAGCTGAACGACGGCGGCAAGCACCACTACCTGCTGTTCGAGGGCGGCGCCTTTCGCAGCGGCTGGTTCAGCGAGCGCGACGAATCCGTCCCCATCCCCGAGTTTCTGCGCTCCCTCTTCGTGGCCGGCGCGGTGCTGCAGGCGGCGCTCTATCCCTCGATGGACGAGCTGCCAGTGCAGGCCGGGCCCGGCTTCGTCGACCTCTACCGGCGGATGATCGGCGGCACGCTGCGCGAGCTGGCGCTGGCCACGGGGCGCGAGACGGCGCTGGAGATGATGCAGAAAGGGCAGGGGCTGGCCGCGCTGGAGCACCCCGTGGTCGCCTCGTTCGACATCACCCCCGAAGGCCGGGTGGCGGGCGATCCCGTCGCCTCGCCCGACGGGCTGACGGAGGGCGTGGCGCGGTGGATTACCGAGGTGCTGATCGCCGCGGCCGACCACCACGGCGTGGACCCGGGCGCGGTGGTGGAGAAGGTGGCGCGCGACAGCCGCTTCGTGCTCACGGAGCACGGCTTCTTCGCCCGGCTTCCCTGGGCGCTGGCGCTCTGACGTGGCCAGCCTGTACATCGTCAGCACGCCCATCGGCAACCTGGGAGACATCACCCGCCGCGCGGTCGAAGTCCTGGACGCCTGCGACGTGGTCCTGGCGGAGGACACGCGCCGCTCCGGCGTCCTCCTCAAGCTCCTGGGCGTGAGCGCCAGGCTGATCTCCGCGCACGAGCACAACCAGGCGTCGCGCGCCACCCTCGTCATCGAGATCCTGCGCGAGGGGCGCGACGTGGCGATGGTGACGGACGCCGGAACGCCGCTCCTTTCCGACCCCGGCGCCCGCATCGTCCGCGAGGTGGTTGCGGCGGGGTTCGACGTCGTCCCCATCCCCGGCGCTTCCGCACTGCTCGCCGCGCTGGTGGCGTCGGGCATCGACGCGGGGACTTTCACCTTCCTGGGCTTTCCCCCGCGCAAGGGCGGCTCGCGGGCGGAGATGATGGAGGAGATCGCCCGCTCGCCGCGCGCCGTGGTGCTCTACGAGTCGCCCAACCGCGTGGGGAAGCTGTTGATCGATCTCGCCGAGGCGGCGGGGGGTGAGCGGCGGGTGTGCGTGGGGCGCGAGCTCACCAAGCTGCACGAGGAGTTCTGGCGCGGCACGCTGGCGGAGGGCGCGGAGCGGTACGCGGACGCGGAGGTCCTGGGCGAGGTGGTGGTGATCGTCGAGGGTCGGCGCGAGGACGTGGAGAAGGAGGAAGAGGTGGATGCGCTCGCCGCGCACTCCATCGCCCAGGCGCTGCTGGGGCAGGGGGAGTCCGCCAGCGCGGTGGCCAGGGAGCTTCGCCGGCGGCTGGGCATCTCCCGCAACGACGCCTACCGCATCGCCCAGGAAGCCGCCGACGCGTCGGCCGCGGCGGACGCGGACCCGGCGTAGGCGGATTCCGGGCTGAAGGTCTGGACAAAATCGGGCGTGAAGATCATTCTGCCGGAGGAAACAGACGGTCGGAGGGCACGTCTGCATCCTTCTCCTCGGTCAGTGCTGATCTTCATCAAGGGAGCGACGATGGATCTCGGCAGGCTGAACCGCGACGCGGAAGACCGCAGCGTGGTGTGGGCGGCGGTGGTGACGGCCGCACTGGGCGTCGCCACGGGACTTTTCGGCGTGTTCGCGCACCTGAACGGGCAAGCTCTGGACGCGCGGATCCAGCTGGCGGCGGCGATCGTCTACTGCGGACTGGCGTTCGGCATCTACCGCGGCAGCCGCGCGGCGGCCGTCGCCGTGGTCACGCTGTACCTGCTGAACGCCGCGCTGAGCCTGCTGGCGTTCGGCCTGAGAGGGGTCGGGCTGATGACGATCATCCTGGGCGCGGTCCTGTGGGCGGGGATGCGCGGCGTGTTCGCGCAGGCCGCCCGCGCCCCGCGTACCGCGTCCCGGCCGGGGCACTCCGCCTGACCGCCGCGGCGATGGAGGATGACGTCCGGGGCGGCGCGCGCTACCTTGCGCCCGCGCCGCGGCGGGCGCCCCGATGCAGTGAATGCGTGCGGCCTTGATCCTGACGCGGTGATGCTCCCCATGGAGGTGCGCCTGGAGATTCCCGACGTGGTGCCCGTTCCCGCCCTGGCGGGGAGCGCCGAAGCCCGCGAGCGGGTGGACGCGCTGAACGAGCGCGCCTGGGAGCTGCGCATGCTCGACGCGCCGCGCTCCGCCCGGGTGGCGGACGACGCGCTGGCGCTGGCCGAAGCGGAGGGGTACCCCGCCGGGATCGCGCTGGCGCTGCGCACGCTGGGCACCCACGACTACCTGGGCCAGGCGGACTACGAGGGGGCCATGCTCCGCTTTCAGCGCGCCATGGCGCTGCTGGAGCAGGCGGACGACCCGCGCGGCCGCGGCGACGTGCTGAACGGCATGGGCAACGTGCACTGGCGCCGCGGGGAGTATCCGGAGGCCATGCGGATGCACCTGCGCGCGCTGGAGCTGCAGCGCGCGCAGGGCGACCGCGCGGGCGAGGGACACTCGCTCAACGCGCTGGGCAACGTATCCTACCACCTGGGCGACTACGGGCAGGCGCTGGACTACTACCAGGCCAGCCTCAAGCTGCGCGAGGAGATCGGCGACCGGGTGGGCGTGGCCTACTGCCTGAACAACGTGGGGAACATCCACGGGCAGATGGGCGAGTCGCAGCGCGCCCTGGAGTACATGCTGCAGGCGCTCTCCATCAAGGAGGGCGCCGATCCGCGCGCGGCCGGCATCAGCATGCTCAACGTGGGCAGCGCCTACGCCGACCTGGGCGACGACGAGCGCGCGCTGGAGTACATGCAGCGCGCCGCCGTGCGCCTGCGCGAGACCGGCGGCCGAGATGGCGAGGCCACCTGCCTGCGCGACATCGGCAGGATCCACGAGCGCCGCGGCGAGGTGGACCGCGCGCTGTCGTGCTACGTGGCCAGCCTGGAGATCACCCGGCAGCTGGGCGCCCGCGTGGTGGAGGCCGAGACGCTGGTGCCGCTGGGCTCGCTGCGGGTGCGGATGGGCGAGGTGGACCAGGGGCTGAAAGACCTGCACGCCGCGCTGCGCATTGCCGCCGAGCTGGGCGCCCGCCCGCAGGTGTACGCCGCGCACGAGGCGCTGCAGGCGGTCTACGAGAGCCGGGGGGAGCTGGGCCTGGCGCTGGAGCACTTTCGCGCCTTCCACGCCGCCTTTCGCGACGTCTTCAACGCCGAGACCAACGCGCGCATCAAGAGCGTGCTGGTGCGCGCCGAGGTGCAGCAGGCGCAGCGCGAAGCCGAGATCCTGCGCCAGAAGAACGACGAGCTCACGGCCGCGTACGACCGGCTGCGCCAGGCGGACGAGGAAAAGGCGGGGCTGCTGCACCAGCTGCGCGAGCAGGCGGTGGAGCTGGAGCGGCAGACGCGAGAGGACTCGCTCACCGGCGTGAGCAACCGCCGCCACCTGGACGCGCTGCTGGCGGTGGAGTGGGAGCGCGCCCTGCGCTTCGGTCGCGCGCTGACGGTGGCGATGCTGGACCTGGACCACTTCAAGGGCGTCAACGACCGCTTCAGCCACGCCGTGGGCGACGAGGTCCTCCGCACGGTCGCCCGAATCCTCCGCGACAACACCCGCGGGGTGGACGTGGTGGCGCGCTACGGGGGCGAGGAGTTCTGCCTGATCCTGGTGGAGACGCGGCTGGAGGAGGGCGCGCGCCTGTGCGACCGCCTGCGCGGCCTGGTGGAGCGCCACGACTGGTCCGCGCTGCGCCCCGGCCTGGCCGTCACCATCACCGCCGGCGTGGCCGGCCTGCACGAGTCCGAGGCCCCCGATGCCCTGCTGGCCGCCGCCGACGTGCGCCTGTACGCCGCCAAGCACCAGGGCCGCAACCGCGTCTGCGCGGATTAGAGACGGATTTCCCGGAGCCTGCGTCAGCTGCGTCCCGCGCCTTTCTGGCTGCGGGACGTTTTTCTGGGTTCATCGCGGATAGGGTTGCAAACGGTGCTTGACGCTCTCCAACGGCGTGATGACTTACGATGCAGTGGGAATGGTGTCAGGGTACGGCGGCAGGCGGGGGTTGCTCCACGCGTGCGTGGACGCGTCGGGAACGGCAGAGAAACGGAAGTGCGGCAGGGGGCCATCCGCGTTTTCTGGGAGATACCTATCCCGCCACCCTCGTCCCCAGCCCGGCGCCGGCCTCCTGCCGCAAGCGAACGGGAGCCGGCTTACACGAACACCTGATGCGCGATCTGGCGAAGTCCGGGCCCGCGAGAAGGCCGGGGCCGCCGAGGTTCGCGCCAGGGGATGGTTTGCGGGATCGCGCATCGGGTGAAGCCGGAATGGTGGGTCGCGGGGCGCTGCGGCGGGAAAGGGGTTGCCAGAAAAAATGCGGATGGCCCCCAGCCGGGCTTCCATCCGCCTGCCGTTCCCGACGTCCCCAGGGAAGCCCGGTACGCCCCGCCCCGGCCGACGTGCAGGACACGGTATGGCGCATGGTGAACCCGCCACCGCTTCCCGCCATGCGTGGCCTGCAACACAGTCCGCGATGAACCATTTTCTGGCGCGCGGGTGCATTCCATCGCATAATCGTCTCCGGCTGTTTCGTCCCCACGGGGACGGTTTTGATCGCACGCCCCGTTTATCCGCAGATTCGATGGATTCCTCCCCGGCACTCGCCGCCACCCCGGCCGCATCCCCATCCGAAGCAGCCCGTGCGCGCATCGACGCGCTGAACGACGAGGCGTGGCCGCTGCGCTTTACAGAACGCGAGCGTGCCGAGGCGCTGGCGAACGAGGCCCTGGATCTGGCGGAGGCGGAAGGACACATCGTGGGAAGAGCGCTCGCGCTGCGGACGCTGGGCGTGCAGCGCTACTACTTCCGCAGCGACTTCGAGGGCGCACTGGAGATGCTGCAGCGCGCCCTGTCGCTTCTTGACGAAGCGGGAGAGGCCGGTGGCCGCGCGGACGTGCTCAACGGGATCGGGTACGTTCATCTGCGCCGCGGGGAGCATGCGGAGGCCGTGCGGCTGCACCTGGAGGCGCTGCGGCTCCATCGTTCCATCGGCGACCGCGCGGGAGAGAGCAGCTCGCTGAACCTGCTGGGGATCGCCGCGTACCGGGGCGGCGACTACGGGGCGGCGTTGGAATACCATCAGGCCAGCATGGCGCTGCGGGAGCAGGCGGGGGACCGGGCGGGGGTGGGGCACGCGCTCATCAACATCGGCATCGTCTACGGCGAGATGGGTGAGATGGAGCGCCTGCTGGAGTACATGCAGGAGGCCCTCCTGATCCACGAAGGGCACGACGCGCTGGCGGCCAGCGCGTGCCTGAACAACATCGGAAACGCGTACCGGGCGCTGGGGGACGCCGACCGGGCGCTGGAATACCTGGAGCGTGCCGCGTCCGGGTTCCGTGCCATCGGCCACGTGGACGAGACCGCCTGTCTCTGCGAGATCGGCCGCCTTCACGAAGCGCGGGGCGACTACGCGGCGGCACGGGCTTGCTACGAGCGCGCGCTGGGACTGGGGCAGCAGATGGGCGCCACGATGTACGCGCCGGAGATCCTGATCTGTATGGGAATGCTGCAGATGCGCCAGCTGGACGAGCTCGACTCCGGCTTTGCGCACCTGACCGAGGCGCTGCGGCGCGCGGAGGCGCAGGAGGCGCGGCAGTACGTCTACGCGGCGCACGAGGCGCTGGCGGAGGCGTACGAGCGGCGGGGCGACACGGCGCGTGCGCTGGAGCACCACCGCGCGTTCCACGCCGTGTGGAAAGACGTGTTCGGCACCGAGACCAGCGTGCGCATCCAGAACGTACGCGTGCAGGCAGAGGTGCAGCAGTCGGAGCGCGAGGCGGAGATCCTGCGGGAGAAGAACGAGGCGCTCACCCGCGCGGACGAGGAGAAGGCCCGGTTGCTGGAGCAGCTTCGCCAGCAGGCCGCCGAGCTGGAGCGGCAGACGCGGGAAGACGCGCTCACCGGCGTCTTCAACCGGCGCCACCTGGACACGCTTCTCGGCGCGGAGTGGGAGCGTGCCGTCCGCTTTGGCCGCGCGCTTACGGTGGCGATGCTGGACATCGACCACTTCAAGGACGTGAACGACTGCTTCAGCCACGCCGTGGGGGACGAGGTGCTGCGGACCGTGGCCCGCATCCTCCGCGACAACACGCGTGGCGTGGATTCCGTGGCCCGTTACGGCGGTGAGGAGTTCTGCCTGCTGCTGGTCGAGACGGACGTGGAGGAGGGCGCCCGGCTGTGCGACCGCCTGCGCGCACGGGTAGAATCTCACGACTGGTCCGGGATCCGCCCGGGTCTCGCCGTCACCATCAGCGCGGGCGTGGCCGGATCATCGGAGGCGGAGGCCCCCGACGCGCTGCTGGCCGCCGCCGACGTGCGCCTGTACGCCGCCAAGCACCAGGGCCGCAACCGCGTCTGCGCGGACTGACCGCCAATCACCGCCGACCGGGCCACCGCACCCGACGCGTCTGCGCGGGTGGGCTTTACCGTTGGAGCCTTCTGGATGAGCAAGGAGCTGAACGAGCTCGAGGAGATCGCCCGCATCGCCACGCGCAAGGCACTCGAGGACTACGAGCCCGTGCCGGACGAATGGGCAGACGATCTCGTCCTGACCACGATCTTCGAGGGTGACGACCGCATTTTCGTAATGTACGTGCCCGGCGAGCGGCGCGAGGATGCCATCGTGATCAGCTCGACGAGAGTCAATCGAAAATCCAGAGCCGTCGAGGTTTCCGTCACGAACCTGGAGAAGCGGTCGGCATCGTAAAGGCGGGTCCTGGCCAGGGGCGGTCGATCCGGTCGGCCGGCCGCGAGGGCGAATGAATTCGCGGCAACAACCACACGAAGTCCGCCTGCGCGGACTGGCTGGCGGTGGGCCGTAGCCGGGCGGATCGTGCGCGTGGATGACGGGGTGGGCTTCCGATCCGCGGTGGCGGAGTTTTCGTTCGCCTCACACCACCGTATGTCATTTCGAAGGAGGCGCCACACCGAATCTTCCGATATCGCGTACTCTGGCGCCGACTGAGAAATCTACTCGCGGAGGCTCGTAGCCTGACGGGCGCACCGGACGCGCCGCATCAACCTCTCCTCTCAGCATCTCCCCGAACACCGGCCATGGGGTTCCGCGCCGTGTGACCGGGCCACTCTGGCGCATCCGCGGTCTCCGTTTGATTTTGCACGCGGTGCAGCCGTTCTCCGCCTTCCCCCGCCGATGCTCGCAGCGTTGGACGCTCCCGACCGATCCACCGAATCCACCTCCCCTCCCGCCGCGGAACTCCGCCGGCGGGTAGACGCTCTGGCGGACCAGGCGTGGCTGCAGCGCTTTACCGACCGTGCCCGCGCCGAATCGCTGGCCCGCGAGGCCATGGCGCTGGCGGAGGCGGACGACTACAAGGCCGGCATCGCCCTGGCGCTGCGGACGCTGGGGTCGCAGCGCTACTACTTTCACAGCGACTACGAGGGCGCGCTGGAGCTGCTGGGGCGCGCGCTGGGGCTGCTGGACCAGGCCGGCGAGGTGCGTGGCCGCGCCGACGTGCTGAACGGCGTGGGCCACGTGTACCTGCGGCGCGGCGAGCACGTGCGGGCCGCGCGGCTGCTGCTGGACGCGCTGGAGATCCAGCGCTCCACCGGCGACGCGGTGGGCGAGGGGAACTCGCTCAGCCACCTGGGGCACGCCGCCTACCTTGTGGGCGACTACGGCTCCGCGCTGGAATACCACCAGGGAAGCCTGGCCATCCGCGAGCACACCGGCGACCGCGCCGGGGTGGGCTACTCGCTCATCAACATCGGCATCATCCACGGCCAGCTGGGCGAGCCCGCGCGCGTGCAGGAGTACATGGTGCGCGCGCTGGAGCTGCTGGAGCACGACGATCCGCAGGCGGCCGCGGTGTGCCTGGCCAACATCGGCAACGCGTACCTGGACCAGGGCGAGCACGAGCGCGCGCTGGAGCACCTGCAGCGCGCGGCGGACGGCCTGCGCGCCGTGGGGCACGCCGACGAGGCCAGCTGCCTGAGCGACCTGGGCCGCATTCACCAGGCGCGCGGCGACGACCAGGCGGCGCGCGCGCTGTACCTGCGCAGCCTGGCGCTGGCTCGGGAGCGCGACGCGCGCATCTACGAGCCCGAGATCCTCATCCGCCTGGGCGGGCTGGAGGCACGGCTGGGGAATGTGGACGAGGGGCTGGCGCACCTGTACGAGGCGCTGCGCATCGCCGAGGCGCAGGGGGCGCGGCAGCAGGTGTACGCGGCGCACGAGGCGCTGTCGCGCGCACACGAGCTGCGCGGCGAGCCGGCGCAGGCGCTGGAGCACTTTCGTGCGTATCACCACGCGTGGCGCGACGTGTTCAGCAGCGAGACCAACCTGCGCGTCCAGAGCGCCATGCTTCGCTCCGAGGTGCGGCAGTCGCGCCGCGAGGCGGAGATCCTGCGCCAGAAGAACGAGGCCCTGTCGGCGGCGGATGACGAAAAGGCGCGGCTGCTGGACCAGCTGCGTGCCCAGGCCACGGAGCTTGAGCGGCAGACGCGCGAGGATGCGCTCACGGGGCTGAGCAACCGCCGCCACCTGGACCGCCTGCTGGACGCGGAGTGGGAGCGCGCCCTGCGCTTTGGCCGCGCGTTGACGGTGGCGATGCTGGACCTGGACCGCTTCAAGGGCGTCAACGACCGCTTCAGCCACGCCGCCGGCGACGAGGTGCTGCGCGTGGTCGCCCGCATCCTCCGCGACCACACGCGCGGGGTGGACGTCGTGGCGCGCTACGGCGGCGAAGAGTTCTGCCTGGTGCTGGTGGAGACGCGAAAGGACGAGGCGGTGCGCCTGTGCGACCGCCTGCGCGAGACGGTGGCCACGCACGACTGGTCCGCCATCCACCCCGACCTGGCGGTCACCCTGAGCGCCGGCCTGGGCTCCATCGACGAGGCCGACACCCCCGACGACCTGCTCGGCATCGCCGACGCCCGCCTGTACACCGCCAAGCACGCCGGCCGCAACCGCGTCTGCGGGTAGGGACATGCGGGCGGTTGCTCCGCTCCGTGCGCGATCATACGTTTCCATCCCGCCCGGCTCGGCGTCCGTCCAATCTCCACAATGCGTCGCATGATGAAGCCGTTTCGATTCGTCCCCTTCCTGCTGGCGATGGTCATGACGCTCACAGCCGCCGCAAGCGCGCACGGGCAGGGAACGCGGACGTGCGGATCGGGAGCTTCGTGGAGCGGATCACGACGGGTTCCAGGGGTGGGGAATGGAGAATGATGCTGCTCTTCCCCACACGCCGGCAGCGTAACGACGCCGGCCGCCTTCTGTGGAACTGCACCGGGGCCGGCAGGCTCGAGTTCGAGATTTTCGGGACGCTCCCCGAGATGCGGAGCCAGGCGCAGCCGATGATCTGGACGTTCGACGACGAGGCGCCGGACACGTCCGGCCTCCGGCGGTTGGCCGGCCTGTCGTGGAACCTGGGGGATGAGAACGCCGCCGCCGGGTTCACCCGCCGCGCGAAGTCGGCTTCACGCCTGGTGATCCGGCTTCCCGACGCCGCGGCGGGTTCCGGCGTCGTATACGAGTACAGCCTCGCCGGCGCCGACTCCGCCCTCGACCGGCTGGAGTGCATACGAAACCCGCGGCCGGTGAGGGAGGTGTCGGACACGGCACCTGCCGCATCCGGCCCGCCCGATGAAGGGACGTACGAGCTCAACACGGTCGAAGAGCTCCCCAGTCTGTTGAACGGGTCCGATTTCTCCAGGGCGCTGGGGGCCGGCTACCCACCGTTGCAGGGTGCCACGGGAGTGCGGGTGAACGTGGAGGCCCGGTTCCGGCTGCTGTGGGATGGCAGCGTGGATTCCACGAGCATTACCATCACCCGCTCGGACAACGAGCAGTTCAACGAGCCGAGCATCAACGCGATCCGCATTCTCCGCTTTCGTCCCGCGAAGGTGAATGGGCGTCCGGTGAACGTGTGGATCACACTCCCGATCGTCTGGATGCCGCCCGAGGGAGGGTGAACGTGTGCGTATCCCGCGTCCGCCGGGGAGCGGGCTCCGTTCCGGCGGGCGCGCTTTCGACGTCCACCATCCCCGGCTCGACGTTCGATCCAACCTCCATGATGTGCTGCATGATGAGAACGATTCGATGTCTCCCTGTGATAGTGGCGGTGGCTGCGATGCTCACGGCCGCGGGTGGAGCGCAGGGGCAGGGAACGCCGGCGCCGGCCCCGCCGCCCGCGGACCCCGCACCCCCCGCGGATGCGCGGACGTACGAGCTCTCCGAGGTCGAGGAACTGCCGCGTCCGCTGAACGTGAGCGAGATTTCTCGATTGCTCATGGCCTCCTACCCGCCGTCGCTGATCGAGGCGCAGGATTCGGGCAGCGTGATGGCGAGGTTCCGGGTCCTGGAGGATGGCAGCGTGGATTCCACGAGCATCACCATCACCGAATCTGACAACGAGCTGTTCAACGCACCCACCATCCGTGCGTTCCTCCGCTTCCGGTTCCGGCCGGCGCGGATCCATGGCCAGCCGGTGAAGGTCTGGATCGACCAGCCGCTCGCATGGGTCCCGCCGGCGGCGGAGGGCCCTCGATCGCAGGCTGCGCAGCCGGGGGCGGCCGCGGGTGCCGCATCGGCTCCGCCGGACGTGGAGACGTACTCGCTCGCCGAGGTCGATGAATTGCCGCGTGCGGCGAACGGGCCCGAGTTCGTTCGCGCCATACGGGCTCGCTACCCGCGAGAGCTGCAGCGGGAAGGGGTCACGGCCACGGTGGTGGCGAGATTCCGGGTGCTGGAGGACGGCAGGATAGATCCGGAAAGCATCAGCATCACCCGCACGGAGAACGAACGGTTCAACGAGCCCACCCTCCAGGTGCTCCGAATTCTCCGGTTCCAGCCGGCGCGGGTGTCGGGACAGCCGGTGAAGGTGTGGGTCGACCAGCCCGTCGCCTGGGCGCCCCCGCAGGAGTGAGCGCCGCGGTTCGCGCGGTTCGCGCGGATCCTGACGAGCCGGAAGCCGGAAGCCCCGTCGGTGCGCGAACACGCACCGACGGGGCTTCCCGCATCCGACGACGATTCAGGGGGTATCAGCAGCCGGCCACTTCCATCGACTCGCAGCCGTTCCACGAGCAGGGATCGCACGACGGCTGCGGGCCGGTGTGCGGGCACAGGCAGGTGAGGCACGCGGTAATGACGCAGCTCTCCCCGAAGCATGTGTCATAGCCGCCGCTGCATTCGATCTCTTCGCTGCAGTCAGGGGTCGCGTCGTTGCCGCGCACGGTGCCCCGGCGTGCTCCGTCTTCCGCGATCGGCTCGAACGACTCGACCCGAAGGGTGTGTACGTCCAGCTTCAGCTTGCGCATGAGAATCTCCGGTGCGAGATGGAAAGGGTCGCATGCTCCATTCTAGCTACGAACGGCGGGAAAGGAAATCATTCTCGTTGTGGAAAGGGTTGGGGGAGATGGCGATCCGCTGCCGCGCTGGTAACGCGCCGCACGCCCGCCGGAGCGAATGATTCGCCGCTGGGAAACGCAAAGTCCGCCTGCGGGGACTGTAGCCGAGAGTGCTTCGCGCACCGCCCGTGCGCCTTCCGCATACTGCGTCCTGGCATCTACCGCTTGGTGTGCTTCGCGAGATTCCGCACCCGCGCGGGAGGTGTTATCCTTCCGGCGAGCGGACCCGTACGGCGTGCACGGGCGTACCTCGCCGAATTCATCGACCTTTCAGAGCCGACGAGCGGATGCCGAAGGACAAGGCCATCTTTCAGGACGAGCAGGGCCGCAGCTGGCTGGTGGAGATCCAGTTCGGCCACCCGTCGCCCTCCGAGCTGGGGATCTACGCGGCCAGCTTCCGGTGTCCGGAGGATCCGGATGAGCCGGTGCGCGTGGGCTTTCTGCTGCAGGACGACGTGGAGATGGGCGACGAGGAAGGGCTGCGCGAGGCGCTGGCCGAATCCGACCCCGCCGACGCCATCGGCTGAACGCACGGCGGCCCCCGGCCCTCTCGCCGGGAGCCGCCGTGTTCACCCGTTCACCTTACGGGCAGGGGCAGCGCGCCGGCACGTCGCTGCCGAAGCTCATGCAGAAGCCGCAGGTGTCGTCGCCCAGGTTCACGGTGTAGTCCTGCGTGGTGCAGCCCACGCAGCTCAGCCCCGTGCCGGAGGGGCACCCCGTGCCCGTCCCCGGGGGGCAGGCCGGCGTGGGACAGTTGCCCGTGTCGCAGGCAACGGGATCCGTTCCGAACGAGCAGTACAGCGGCGGGCAGGTCTGCGGGCCGCAGGTGTTCTCCGCGCCGCAGGTGTTGCCGCGGAAGGTGTTGTGCCCCTCCACCGTCCCGCGTATGGGCGACGTGCCGTCGGTGGTGAACGACTCGACCGCCAGGTCCTCCATCTGCAGCTTGAGCTTCTTCATCGAAACCGCCTTTCCGGGGGGATGATGGCGCGCCGCGGGCAATCCGCGAGGCCTGAAGCCAATCTGCGTTTTTCAGACGCGAAAGGAAAGTGTCTGATGCGCGGAGCTTCCGCGACGCGCCCTGGTGCGGCCGCGCGCCCCAAGCCACGGAATGCCGGGCCGAGCCGCCGAACGCATACCGCGCGCGCCCCGGAAGTGTTATCCTGTCTTTCGGTTGGCGCGGCCGGCGACGCCCGCGCCCCGGACGGCTCCATCGGCACCCCGCCGCACCGCCAGACGCGGGGCGGCGGCCGCGTTGAACGATCATTCGCGTGACGAACCCCGCTCCCGAAACCGCCCGGCGCTCCGCCGTGCAGCACTTTCTTTCCGCCGCGGCCAGGGAGCTGATCCGGCGGGAGATCGCGCGCGCGCGCGGCAACGAGGTGTGCTTCGTGGCGCGCGTGGCGGAGGCGGGTGAAGTCGTGGAGCCGCGGGTGATCGGGCGGGGGCACGCCAGCGCGGTGCTCGCCCTCGTCCCCAAGGACGCGCCGCAGCCGGGACTTCTGATCCACAACCACCCCTCCGGCCTGCTGGAGCCGTCGGAGGCGGACTTCCGCGTCGCGGCGCAGCTCTGGGAGCTTGGGCTGGGCTTCGCGATCACCGACAACGACGCCAGCGAGCTGTACGTCGCCGTCGAGCCGCCGGAGCCGGACGAGACGGAGCCGCTGGACCTGGACCGCATCGACGCGGACCTGGGGCCCACGGGCCCGCTGGCCGTCCGCCATCCGCGGTACGAGGACCGCCCGGCGCAGCGCGAGTTCTCGCGGATGATCGCGGGCCTCTACAACACCGGCGGCGTGGGCGTGGCCGAGGCGGGGACGGGGACGGGGAAGTCCGTCGCGTACCTCCTTCCCGCCATCCGCTGGGCGCTGCAGAACGGCGAGCGGACCGTCGTATCCACCAACACCATCAACCTGCAGGAGCAGCTGGTCGACAAGGACCTGCCGCTGCTGCGCCGCGCCCTGGGCGAGAACTTCCGCTGGGCGCTGGTGAAGGGGCGCAGCAACTACGTCTCCATCCGCCGCGCGCTCCTCGCGCAGACCAGCGCCTCCACCCTCTTCGAGCACGAGAAGCAGGCGGAGCTCAAGGGGATCATCGACTGGATGGGGCAGACCAACGACGGCTCGCTGAGCGACCTGCCGTTCCGCCCCAGCGCCGAGGTGTGGGACGAGGTGCAGAGCGAGACGGACGTGTGCCTGCGCGCGAAGTGCCCCCACTTCGAGGACTGCCACTACCAGCGCGCCCGGCGCGACGCGGCGCAGGCGGACGTGGTCGTCGTCAACCATCACCTGCTCTTTTCCGACATCGCCGTCCGCAAGCTGCAGGGCAACTACACGGCGCCCGCGGTGCTGCCGCACTACAAGCGGCTGGTGCTCGACGAGGCCCACAACCTGGAAGAAGCCGCCACCAGCCACCTGGGCTCCACCGTCTCGCGCCGCGGCATCTTCCGCACGCTGCGCAGGCTGGAGACGCGCGGCAAGGGCGTGCTCCCCTCGTTCCGCACGGCCATCGCGGCCATCAAGACGGACCTGATCGCGCGCTCCGCGATGGACCTGGTGGACGAGCGCATCCTCCCCTCGCTCGAGGGCGCGCGCGAGCGGGCGGCGGCGGTGTTCTCGTTCCTCACCGACGTCTTCGCCGGCTCCGACCCCGTGGTGCGGCTGGAAGACAACTTCGACGCGCACCCCATCTGGGTGCTGGGGCTGGATGACGCGCTCACCGCGCTGCTGGACAACCTGACCGGGCTGCTGGAGGGGATGGAGCAGCTCAAGGAGCGCATCCAGGCGGACGAACAGCTCAAGCAGGGGCTGGAGCCGCAGCTGGTGGAGCTGCGCGGCGCCACCAACCGCGTGGGAGCGGTGATGGACGGCCTGCGCGGCGCCCTGCGGCCGGGGGAGGTGGAGACGCAGATGGTGCGGTGGATGGAGCGTCAGCCGCCCCGCGACGGCCGTGAGGGGAACCTCACGCTGAACGCCGCGCCGCTGGACCTGTCCGCCGTGCTGCGCGACGTGCTGTTCGAAAAGGTGCCGACGGTGATCCTGACCTCGGCCACGCTGGCGACGCAGAACAACTTCCGCTTCATGCGGCAGCGGCTGGGGATCGGGGCCGACTTCTCGCACGAGTTCAACGTGGAGGAAGGCGTCTTTCCCTCGCCGTTCGACTACGGCCGGCAGACGCTGCTCGTCGTCCCCACCGACCTGCCGATGCCCGCCGGCGACTACGATCCGCGCCACGACGAGGCGACGATCCGCGCCACGCTGGAGCTGGCGAAGATCAGCGACGGCGGCATCTTCGTCCTCTTCACCAGCTACCGCGCGCTGCGGCACGTGGCGGGCGCGCTGCGGGAGCGGCGGGCGGACCTGCAGTGGCCGCTGTTCGTGCACGGCGAGGCGCCGCGGGCACAGCTGGTGGAGCGATTCGCGGCGTCGGGGCGGGGGATCCTGCTGGGGACGACCAGCTTCTGGGAGGGGGTGGACGTGCCCGGGCAGCCGCTGCGCGGGCTCATCATCCCCAAGCTGCCGTTCAAGGTGCCCAGCGAGCCGGTGACGGCCGCGCGCATCGAGGCCATCGAGCGCGAGGGGGGCAACTCGTTCATGCAGTACATGCTCCCCCACGCCGCCATCCGGATGAAGCAGGGCTTCGGCCGGCTCATCCGCAGCCGCGAGGACCACGGCGTCGTCCTCGTCCTCGACGGCCGCATCGTCCGCAAGAGCTACGGCCGCTACTTCACGGAATCGCTCCCCCCCGCGCCGCTGGTCAAGGGCCCGTGGCGCGTGGTGAAGGATGCCATCCTGGCCCACTACGGAGAGCGGATGCCGGCCAGGCGGGCGGGGTAGGGGGAGCGGCCGGGGGGCGGCGGTGGATGCCGTCCTCGCCCGCTCCCGGATCCTTGCGGAGGATGGATCCCCGGCCGTCGCGGTGCGCGGCCGGGGATTGTCGCGTTCGGTGTCCATCTACCCCCATGGGTTGATCAACCCGCGGCGGCGGGCGGCGCGGATGGCCGCCCCTTCGAATCATTCCGGCGTCATTCATGGAACCC
>DASTVC010000440.1:0-2862 GCA_035759295.1 Longimicrobium sp.
GGAGATCATCCGCGGCCTGCCGGCCACGCCGGAGCAGGTGCGCACCATCATGAGCCGCACGGGCGGCCGCCGGGCCCCCCGCACCCGCGGCGAGGCCGAGCGCTGGTTCCAGGAGAACCCCCTGCCCGGCAACGGCGGCGGCGGGTACGGACAGGGTCGCGCGGCGGCGTAAGCCTCGCGCGGCCGGAGTGGGAGGGCCCCGCCCGGCATCTCGCCGGGCGGGGCCTTTTCACGTGGCCGGGCCCCAAGGGAAGAACCGGAAGGGGCGTAAGCAGAGGGCAGAGTGCCCCCGACAACCAGGAACGCGAAGCGAAAGCCGAGGCGACATGGCAGATGTACAGCAGCCCCGCATCAGGCGGGACGTGATCCCGCTCCACCCCGGGCGCGTGCCGGAGCACGCCTGGAGGTGGCTTCCCCCGCTCCTCGATCGCCTGCGGACCGTCCGGTCGCGCCTGAGGATCCCGCCGGAGCTGCTCCGCTTCCTGAGCGGGATCGGCGGAAAGGCCGTGGAGTTCACCGCGCCGGGCATCCTGCTCGCCGCCGGCGTCACGGTCCTCGCGCTACTCGCCGGATTCGTCGCGGCCGCGTGCGGGATGAAACGCGTCGATGCCACGAGCCTCGGCCTCACCGCGGGCGGCTGGACGCTGCTCGGCACCACTGGCTACGCGCTGCTCAAGCGGGGTTGGAGCCTCGCCCTGCTGCGGTGGCGTTAGCGGCGCACGCCGCCGCCTGGAAACTGCCGTCCCCGCGCTCCGCGGCGCGGGTATCACGACACCAACACGTCCCGCACCCAGACTCGAAGAAGCCCGATGATCGCCACATCCCAGACGGCCAGGCTCAGCCCGGCCACGATCGACTGCCTCGCGACCCTGGCAGGCATCACGTGCACCTGGTCGGTGGCCGGGGTGCTCATGGCCGATCGCGTGACGCTGCACCCCGCGCTGTACGTCGCGATCCTCGCGCTCGGCGTCGGCGCCTACCTCCTGCACCACGCGGCGTGCCTGTCTCGGCCGCCCCGCGTCCGCTCACTCCGCGGCTTCCTGTGGGCGCCCTTCGGACGGCTCAGGAGGATCCCGGAGGACATGCCGCTGCTGGCCGCGAAGAGGTACCACTACAACCCCTCGGTTGCCTACTCGCCGATGGTGGTGTGGGTCGGCTGGTGGAGCTGCCGGACGTTCACAGGAGACCCCGCGTCGGCGGAATACGTCTTCTTCGACCGGCGGACCCGGTACGCGGTCCTCGCCTCCGACCTCCTGCCGACGCAGTAAGGCAGTGGCATACAGGTCGTCGTTCGCCCCGGTACGCCCGCGCGTGCCGGGGCGCAGCATTTTCACCCCCCATAGAGGGCACCGCCGATGAATCGCAGCACCGCCACCGTCAAGTGGTACGACGTGCACGAGGGGCACGGTTTCCTGACCCCTGACGATCGCGAAGCGGAGGACGTCTTCGTGCACCACTCCGCCATCCACGGTACGGGGATGAAGCCGCTGAGCCCCGGGGACCGGGTGGAGTACGACCTGGTGCAGACCGAGCATGGCCCGGCAGCCGAAGGCGTCCTGCGCGCCATGTGATCAGACGGGGTCCCGCGTCGCGACGCGGGACCCCGTCGCGCGTGGCGGGACGGAGGGGAAGAACCGCAGGGGGAGGACGGAGAAGCCAGTAGGACGCCCGGCTCGGGCGTGCGGCGTCCCTCCACATTCCCCCAGCCAACGGAGCGGCGAATGGCAACCGACTACCCCTGCGCCAATTGCAGTCGCACGAACACGGGTCCCGCCGGGGCGGGCGGGTTCTGCCCGCTGTGCGGCACCCAGGGCGACGCCGCGCACGGCGACGACGGCCTCGGCTACATGATCGGCTACCGCCTCACCGTTCCCTGCACCGAGGGCGCGGTGACAACGGCTACGCGGATGGACCGGCACGACCGTCTCTTCGATCGGTTCGAGGACGAGGTGGACGACCTGTTCGCGGTCGGTCACTCGCTGATCACGGTGGAGTGGGACACGATCCACGGCGAGACGGAGTTCTCGCATTTCGTGCTGGCGCTCCGCGAGGACCGGCCGCGCGCGGCAAAGGTGTGGAGGCTGTCGCCGCCGTGACCGGCATCCCGGCCGCGTTGCACGCGTGCAACGGGCCTTTCCCCTCACCCTGGTTCCATGCCAATGAGCCACCCTGGATTCACGCTGTTCTGGCGTAGCGCATCACCCTTCTCGCAGTGGCATCCGTCCCGCTTCCGGGCGCTCGATCCCTGGAACGGACCCGAGCGCGGGGAGGTCGAGTTCGCCCACGCGGAGCAGTACATGATGGCGGCGAAGGCCGCTCATTTCGGCGACCGTGCTCGGTACGAGCAGATCATGGCCACCACGGATCCACGCCGCATCAAGCAGCTCGGGCGGGCGGTTACGCCGTTCGATGCAGGCGAGTGGAGCCGCGTCGCACGGAGCTATGTCCGCACTGGAAACCTCGCGAAGTTCTCCCAGAACCCGCGGCTTCGGGGTGCGCTGCTGGAGACGGGTGACTCCATCCTGGCGGAAGCCAGCCCGTACGACCGGGTCTGGGGAATCGGCCTCGGGGCGGAGCACCCCGATGCCAGAAATCCCGCGCGCTGGCGCGGGAGCAACTGGCATCGGCGAAGTGCTGACGGAGGTCCGCGCGGAGCTTCGCGCCACGGCGTGAGGGGCGGCACGGTCCCACTGCGTTCGGGACAGGACGAAATAGCCCCAACAGCTCAGGGAGTGTCGCAACTCCCGGCGTTGCACGCGTGCAATCACGTATGAAAGGAAGAACCCGGCTGGTATAAGTGATCCAGCCACCCGAAGACGGAGAGTCACGACATGAAGATCTGCCTTTCTGGCCCGCGCGGCG